>JALEGL010000001.1 GCA_022763185.1 bacterium
GTGGACTCACTATTTTTTGTAGAGCAAGACATTGGCCATGGCCAGCAATCCTTCTTGCCTTCCCAAGCTTCCTAGCTTTTCCGCTCTTGTTGCTTTGATACTGACTTGATCAACGTTAAGATCCAAAATCTTGGCCAAATTTTGTTGCATGGCCGGAACGTGTGGGGCAATTTTGGGTTGCTCGGTCATGATGGTGCTATCAATATTGGCCATATGCCAACCTTTGTCCAAAACCATGGCATAAATCTTTTGTAAAAACATTTCACTGTTGGCATTTTTATAGGCTGGATCTGTGTCAGAAAAATATTGACCAATGTCCCCCAAAGCTAACGCTCCCAGCATGGCATCACATATGGCATGAATTAAGGCATCGGCATCCGAGTGGCCACTTAAACCCATAGAATGTTCTATTTCTACTCCCCCCAGCACAATATTTTGCCGCTCTGTTGTAAATGCATGAATATCCACGCCTTGACCTATTCTAAACATTTTGCTCCTTGTTCAACTTTAGCAAGACTTCAAACAACTTAAAATCTGAAGTTTGCGTTAGTTTTAAATTAATGTGTTTGGAAGGAAAGACCTTAATCTGTCCTTGTTTGTATTCAGCCACTTGGGCATCATCGGTAGCAAAAAACTGGTCTCTTAGAGCTTTCTCATAAGCTTCAACAATAAACTGACGCTTAAAAATTTGTGGGGTTTGCATGGTCCACAATTTATTTCTATCCACTGATTTTTTGATCTGTTTCAATTCAACATGCTTGATAGAATCACTGACCGGAGAAGCATAAATCACACCATCTGCATCGTCAAAAGCATTTATTGCTTCACTTAAGTCTTCACTGTTGAACAAACATCTGGCTGCATCATGAATTAAAACATAGTCATTGTTTTCATCAATCTGCTGTAAGCCTTGCCAGACTGATTCCTGTCGCGTTTCTCCACCGGCCACACAATGTTTAACTTTATTAAAGCCTAAATCTCGCCAATAGGCCATGGGCTTGTCTTTGAGGTCTTCTTGCGGCAAAACTAAAACAATCTCCGTCACCAAAGGGTGTTGTTCAAAAGCACTTAAGCTGTATTCAATCACCATCTTACCGTTGATATTTAAATATTGCTTGGGCTGATTGAGCTGCATGCGACGACCTGAGCCACCGGCAGGCATCACGACACTGACTGTTGGTTTGGATTCAACCATTGAACATGGCTCCACTGTAAAAATTACTCAAAAAACTTTTCTATTTTTTTCTCAATGCTTTCTTCATCAGACTCTTTGGCAATGGCCAATTCTTTAATCAAAAGCGTTCTAGCTTTATCCATCATGCCGCGCTCACCAAAAGACAAAGTTTTGTCTTTTTTAAGAACATACAAATCACGCATGACTTCTGCTATTTCAAAGACAGAACCGGTTTTAATTTTTTCATTGTATTCGCGCTGTCTGCGATTCCAGGTGGTGGTGTCAATCACCACATCATTTTCTTTGAATACATCAAAAACACGTTTAACTTGAGAAGCTTTGATCAAACGTCTAAGACCTACATTTTTAACGCCATTGACTGGAACCATGAGCGTCATTTCGCTGTCTAAAATCCTAACCACATAAAATGACATGATGGTACCGGCAATTTCTTTTTCATCAATCCGTTCTATGACGCCAACGCCATAGGCCGGATAAACCGCTTTATCGCCAATTTCAAAGTTGGTATCTTCATCGGTGCGCATTGTTGGCTTTTTTTTGCGCACGACCTCTTTTTTCTTAATCACTGACATTAAGGACGCAATATACCAGTTTTTTTTGCGAAATACTAGACCTCTAGACTACTATTTATTGCTTTTATATTATGCCTGTAGAGGCTTTATGCACTGTGAAGCTGCAGCTCTTGATTAATTTTATCCAAAACAGCGTTTGAAGTCTGCACAAACTGAACACCCATACCACTGGGATGGTGAGGAAAGGAATCTTTCTGCTTAGATAAAGCTCTGCGCGCCCAAACCACCACACCGGTCACGCTGATGGTTTGATTGGTTTTGGGTAAGGTAAAGGTAAAGTCAATAATGCTTCCTACCGCCAAGACAAGGTCTGCTTTAATGAAAACTCCTCCTTTAGAAATATTCATGATTTGACTGCCATAAAACAGTTCATGCGACGCTGCACCCAGCTGAATTTGCACCGCAAAACGCTTGGATCTAACTGGATAGTTTAGACTCATGCTTTCTCCCGACGCAAGAACCGTCCTTTTAGTTGACTAACACTGAGATCTTCTTTTTCTAGTAGGGTTTGAAGCTGCTTTGCAATATGCTCGGTTGCGCCTGTGTCAGCAAAGTTGTGCGTTCCCACCTGCACAGCACTGGCGCCTACCGCCAAAAAGTCTGCCACGTCTTCAGCGCTTTTAATTCCACCCATACCTACAACCGGGATATCAAACTCTTGCGTTACCTCTAACACTTTGGCCAAGGCAATAGGCTTAATGGCTGGGCCAGAAAGCCCACCAAAAACGTTGGATAAATGTGGTGTGTTTTTACGCCAGTCAATGGCCATGGCCTTAACCGAGTTAATCATAGACAAAGCATCCGCCCCGCCATTGATGACCGCTTTTGCAACATCCTTAATATGCGTAACATTGGGTGTAAGTTTAGCCCACATGGGCAAGTGCGTTACCTGCCTAATTTTTCCAATTAACTGCTCTGCCTGAGCCGGATCAGTGCCTATGTCCAAACCATTTTTAACATTGGGACAAGACACATTGATTTCCAAAGCTGAAATCCCTTCATGCTCAGATAAATATTGCGCCACATCAATAAAGTCTTGGGGACTTTCTCCATAGACATTAACAATCACATGCGTGTCAATCGTCCTAAGCTTGGGTAGCTTTTCCTCAACAAAGGCTTTGGCTCCAATATTGTGCAAGCCTATGGCATTGAGCATGCCATAAGATGTCTCATGAATACGGGGGGGTTGGTTGCCAAGGCGTGGTCGCATGGACAAGCCCTTGGTGACAAAACCACCAATGCTTTCTAAATCCATAAGCTCAGCAAACTCTAAGCCATAACCAAAGGTTCCAGATGCACCCAAAATGGGATTGCGAAATTCCAGTGTTCCTACCTTTGTGCTTAGCATGAACGGCAATGTACCGTTTCACTTGTTTTTATTCAATCAATTTTATGCCTGCTGGTTTTTTTCAAAACCATTCTAGACTACGGATATCCACCGTAAAGTCCGATTGGGTATCGTCGCCATCTGCACCTAACCATATTCCAATGACCGTTAGCGGCTTATCCAAGGTGTATTTCAAATTCAAATTGCCTTGTGCATTAAAGCTTTGTCCAGCAACTTCAAAAAAGTAATCTGAAAGAGGATGCTTTCTTTCTTTAAATTGCGGTGCCTGGCTGTAAAACAAAACCGTATAAATTTTATCCATGCCAGAAAAAGCTTTTGCCAATTGATTCAATTGTTTTAGCCATTGGGGAGCCATCATTTTTTGCCAAACATTAAGTTGTTGTTGGCCCGCTAAAATCAAACCCAAACGTAAAGGAAAATCATCCGCACCTGAAGCTCCAGGATTTTTTTTGCCATAATCAAGGTCACCTTTTAGTTGAGCTTGAAGCTTAAAACCCTTAACCGATTGAATTTCTTTAAAAGGATAAACTAGAGCAGAAGAACTTGCATTAACTTTGATCCTTAAAGTCTGTGAGCCAATGTTAATGCCTTGATTCGGCTTAATTTTACGGTATTTTACCTGCTGCCAATCTTCAATATCTAAGCTGATGGGCTTGGCCCACAGGCTCAAAGCAAAAGATAAGGCCAGAGCAAAGTTTATTTTGTAGCCGAACAACTGGAGCCTCCCAAGACACAAAACTGCGCACAAAATGGGTGATTGAGCGGAACATCTTGCTGCGCATCTTCCAATGTTTTGCCCAAAACAAAATCATCTTGATAGGCCAATAAAGTACAGGGCATAACCACCGGCTTACTCTCACCTTTACGTTTAACCAGCATCCGTTCATGGGCACACATTTGATCTTGGGGTTTAACGCCTAAAATATCCCAGCATGCGGTAGTGATCTCTGGCACATTTTTAGCCATTTCCATTTCTGGAAAAATCACCAGCTTGCTGTTGATATCAAGATCAATCGCATAGTCTTTGAGCAACTTAGCATAACCGGCTTTGCTCTCTGTCATAGGCTCTGCTTTTAAGGCTCGTCCTGCCACTGAGACTTCAAAGCCATGCTCAAAAAACCACTGCAAACGTTGCATAGTCAACTCAAATGTTTTGGGCCCACGCTCAGCCTCGTGTCCATCTTGAGTAAAATGATCCAAGGATACCCTGATAAACAGCTTATTTTTGTAAAGCTGTTGTAAGGCTAAAAGTTTGCCTTCATGCTTACGGATTACTTTATAGGCATTGCTTAGCACCAGAACATCGAAACCGCGAGACAAGCACTCTTCTAAAAGCTCCATAATTTGTGGGTTGATGAATGGCTCACCGCCAGTCAAACCAATCATTTTTGTAGGCAGAGACTTTGCTTTAATTTCATCTAAAAATGGAACAATATCTTCAACGGTTAAATAACTTAAACGATCATTTCTCGGTGAAGATTCAATATAGCAATTTTCACAATGCAAATTGCACAAGGTCCCTGTATTAAGCCATAGCGTTTTTAAAGCTTCCAAACTCACTTTTGCTCTGATTTCCCCCTTGGCCGTTAGGTAAGGGTCTTCAAATGCTGAAAATATCATACCCAGACTCTACATGGTCTGCTCTGTCTGTACAGTATTTTAAGCCAGATAATTTAACTGTGGACAACTGCGCTTCCATTGGCCTTAATTGTTTGTAAGCCCTTAATATTAAAAGAAATATTTTATCCCCAGCTGTGGACAAATGGCCATATATGGTACCATATATGGCCATTTTTAAAAATTTCACAATTCAATATATCAAAAAAAACATTTATATAAATAATATCAACATCTTAAAATGTAAACTTTACTTTTATATAGAATATTTGTTACACTTTAAATTCTAGGGGAACATCAATCAACATTAAAGGTGGGGAAATGAAACAACACAAGACATTAGTAAGCGCATGCGCTGTATTTTTTATGATCTTTTTCTATGCATGCGCCAACACCAGCAGTATAGAAAGTGAAAAGCAAGCTTTAACTCAATATGAAGAAATGGTTCAAGAACCGCTTATCAATCCACAGCTTAGTTTTACTGAATCTGAAATCAGTGATTTATGTCAAGATTTAGACAACTATCCTAACGGTGTCCACCCCGAATCAGATACCCCAACCGTCACCTCTCCCATCAATGGGCAAGAAAGCAATACCAACTTTAGAATTAAATTGCTCAGTTCTTATGCTATTTTTAATAGTGTATATGTAGACATAAAATTAACGCCCATTGGCCAAGCTGCATCTTTTTTACGCTTAGACGATGGCTATAAAATTTTAATCAACGGCCGCCAACTGCCTTACAAAGAAAGCACCAACACCAATGTAGGCTACTATGCAGATTACATAGATTTGCGTCCAAGCAACAAAGCCAATGTCTGCATCATTGATCCGCAAGGCGGCATTACCTTTCAACAAATTCGCATGCCAGAAGCCGTCAGTTTTATCAATTACCGAACAAACGACACCTCAACCACATTTGAAGAAGGCGTTAACGTTGAATTCGCTCCGGCTTACCCAGAAGTACGAGGCAATGTTTGCGTTGAGCTATGCATCTTATCTTATGCCATAGAACCTTCAGCCCCGGGCATCATGAGCTTTAACTTTGATACACTTAGAGACGCTCAGTATCAAGAAGCCCTAAATATTCAGGCCAATCCCAGCGACAGCATGCGACGATTATCGTATTCTTTCCGCAATTCATTGAACGAGGAAACGCCTATCCTAGGCTTTGGCCAAAGCGATATTACAGCTGCAACCAAAACACCCCTTTACTTGTATTATCCTTATATCCCTTAAATAAGTCCGTATTTTAAAAATACGACTTTATTTTTTTACTTTAAAATCTGCTAAAGATGCAAAGGGGTTGTGTGTGGCTTTGGCTTGGCCATTTTGTTTTGGTTTTGCTGGAGACCCCCCGGAGCGTTGTCCAGGATTGTATTTTCTTGGCCCTTTATGTCTACCAGGTGAACTGTTTGCTGCTGATTGCTTGTGACTTTGCTGATGATCTCCCTGCTCAGACAAGCGCATGCTCAAGGCAATTTGTTTTTTATCTAAATTGACTTCCATCACTTTGACCGTGACATGGTCACCCGGACTCACCACATCTCTGGGATCTTTAACAAAATCATGCGACATTTGTGAAATATGCACCAAGCCATCTTGATGCACACCAATATCGACAAAGGCACCAAAATTGGTGACATTGGTGACAATTCCTGGACAGATCATGTCGGCAACCAAATCTTTGACTTCACTGATATCATCTCGGTAAGAAAATGCGGCAAAGCTCTCACGCGGATCACGGCCTGGTTTTTCCAGCTCCTTAAGCACGTCTTCATAAGTATATTCACCCATGAGCTCTTTTAAGTTTTTGCCGTGTTCACTGGCGCGCAAGGCTTTTACGCCAGCAGGGCCCATTAAACTTTTTAAGGTCTGACCCATTTTTTCTGCCACTTCTGTTAAAACAGCATAGCGCTCGGGATGAACCCCTGTATTATCTAGTGGGTGCTTGGCTTGCGGAATCCGTAAAAATCCAGCGGCCTGCTCTAAAGTTTTTTCTGTGAAGCGTGAAACCTTGAGCAAATCTTGCTTGGAGGTAAATAGACCGTTTTTCTCTCTATGTTCAACAATGGTTTTTGCGAGTCCTGGCCCAATGCCGGCTACACGCGACAGCAGATGGTAGGATGCTGTATTCAAATCCACACCCACGGAGTTCACACAAACGTCCACCACCAAGTCCAAGCGTTTTTTTAGGGCTATTTGTGAGACGTCATGCTGGTATTGCCCCACCCCAATGCTTTTTGGCTCAATTTTAACCAACTCCGCCAAAGGGTCTTGTAAGCGACGGGCTATGGATATAGCACCACGCACGGTGACATCCAGCTTGGGAAACTCTTCTCTGGCCGTTTCACTGGCACTGTAAATACTGGCCCCAGACTCATTGACCATGGTCACATCCACTTTAACACCGGCATCTTTTAAAGTTTTGCGAACAAAACTCTCCGTTTCTCTACCGGCGGTGCCATTTCCCACAGCAATGGCTTTGATGTCATAGGCAGCAATAACTGCCAACAAGCCTTTGGCCGCTGCTTGTTTATTGGCTTCTGTATTAAGATGCATAACTGCATCAGACACGTATTTACCGGCAGCATCAATCACTGCCAATTTGCATCCCGTTCTTATCCCAGGGTCTACTCCCAGAACTGCTTTAGAACCAAATGGCGCAGCCAACAATAACTTCTTCACATTTTCTGCAAACACTGTGATGGCTGCCAAGTCCGCCGATTCACGCAGGGTTTTATGCACTTCATTTTCTATACTTGATAAAACATAGACCTTTAAGGCCATGCGCGCTGCTCTGTGCAATAAATCTTTGCCCAAAAAGCCGTCCTTTGTACAGGCTTCTTGTTGATAGAGCTCCAACAAGACCTCTTCCATGCTTTGCGCACTGTCTGGCGCAAACTCAAACTGAATGGCCAATTCTTGCTCCATCCAACCCCTGCGTATGGCCAAATAACGGTGGGAGTTGTTGGCTTCCATGAGCCTTTGTACAGACTCGGCAAATTCAAAATAAGGTTCAAATTTGCTATGCGGCTTGGCATTTTTGCCTTTTTCACTATGCAAAAAGGCTTTATCAAAAACAATGTTTCTTACTTTTTGCTTCAGATCTGCATTTTCACTCAACCGTTCAATCAAAATATCTTGAGCACCTTTGATGGCGTCTTCGGCAGTGTTGATTTTTTTATCGGCATTGATGTAAGCCAAGGCCACTTTATCCGGTGTCTCACCCTCTTTTGCTTCACAGTTTCCGTGCCCACAGTCCCACAACCAATTGGCAAAAGGCTCTAAGCCCGCTTCTTTGGCCAAAGTGGCTTTGGTTTTTTTCTTTTGTTTGTAAGGTAAATACAAATCTTCCAAAACCGACAGTTCAAAACTGCTTTCAATTTTCTTTTTTAAGGCGTCTGTTAGTTTATCTTGTTTTTTAATCTCGTCTAATATGTAGGCCTGACGTTTAAGTACAGTTTCATAATTTTCTTTGGCATCCAAAACGGCTTGAATGGCCACTTCATCCAGCCCCCCTGTTTTTTCTTTACGATAACGGGCAATAAATGGCAGCGTTGCCCCTTCTGCACTCAATTCCAATACGGCATTGGCGGCTTTAAAACTAATTCCAGGGCATGCTTGCTTGATCCATATTTCAAAATTCATGAGAAGGCATATTAAAGATCAAGACCAATTTGGCAAGACTATACCGTAAAAAAGATAATATTTTATGTTTACTCGTTACAAAAGATGATTTTTATAGACTATGTTTATGACTTGATAATTTTTATTAATTTTCTTTTTATGATGTTTACAGCTACTTAACTAGTCATTATTCAACTTATTTCAATGGGGATATCATGAGAAATTTATATCTAGGACTTTTAACAGTTTTGTCAGCTTTTGTTTTTACCAGTGATGCTTATGCTCAGGGAGCCATTCATGGCGTTGCATCTTACGCCCAACACAAGCACAGCTATCTTATTGATAAAAACATGGATTACAGCAAAGACGATCAACTGCGCCTACAAGCCAATTTCTCACGTTTTTTGGGTGACTGGACCATCAGCGTTGTGTTTAGCCAGGACAGCCGTAACCAAACCTTGAACATAACCATTAATGATTTTGAAAAAGTTCCTGGTCAAGACCATGTATGGCAAAATGCCCAAGAAATTTGGTTGTATGGCCAAACCTTTCGTTTAAGAGCTGTGGTTGATCAAAACAATCGTTATTTAACCCTTTACATTGAAGACCCTGAAATGGATAGCCGACAAAATGAGCCTGAAATTCTAGGCTATCATACTGTGATGCAGGCTAGCGCTCACTACTAAACAATTAAACACACTGAAGAACAAGCCGCTCTACTGGTTTTTAATGACCACTTTGTTGTTTAAGGCATTGCTGTGGGGTTTTTCACCTAGAGGGAAGTTTTCGGCCAAAGCTATACTCAACCCATTTATACTTTGACACAGCGCCTTTTGTAGCTTTTTATGTTTCAATAAGGGCAATGCTTCAGCAAGCACTTGCTCAAACAAGACTTGCTTAATTTTGATTTGAACATCTTGATTGCATAACAAAACTATCTGGCGTTCCATCAACGATACATAAATTAAAATGCTTGGATGCTGGTCAATACCATGCTCAAAATACGCCAAGCGCGCAGCTTGTTCAACGGAATACGCTTGATCATTTTTTGCAGTAAGCCTGCGTGCTAAGCCTATATTTTCACTTAAACTGTAGGCCAAGATTATAAGAATGGTCATCAGCAAGGCATGCATGCCACCAGTCCATACGCCAATGTTGGGCAAGGGAATAAAAAAAACTGCTCCCAAGTAAAGACTTAAAAACACTAAACTTAACAGGGGGAAGACATGGCCTAAGGTGCTTGAACTTTTGACCACAACCGGAAAAAAATCAAGCGCACATTTTTTTTCTGCATCCATAACAGCCTGCTCAATGGCTTGAGAGAAATTATCTTTAACCCAGCCTTGAATCCACAGGGGCTGTTGTTCATTTTTTTGCATAACCTATACTCCTTACCATGAGCCTGAGCTTCCACCGCCAGAAAAGCCACCACCGCCGCCGCTAAAGCCGCCAGACCCGCTTCCAAAACCGCCGCCGCCAAAGAAATCATCAAAGCGGTTAAAGTGCCTACCTCTGCGCATGTACGCAGAGCCTTGCTGACGGTATTGGGCTCGAGCCATATAAATCTTTAAAGCAATCATAAAAATAAAAAACAACATAAACGGCCAAGGAGCAGACTGTTGATGCTTATTTTTATTTAAAACTTTGAATTGATCAGTCTTGGCAAGAATAATCTTTTTTTCTTTTGGACTTAGGGCCAAGTTACAGAGTTGTAGCACCCCCTGCATGACCCCCTTGTAAAATAAACCTTGTTTAAAATTGGGGACAATATGTTTATCAATGATGCGTTTGCTGTAAGCATCTGGAATATCACCCTCTAAACCTTGCCCTACTTCAATCCTGACTCGCCGTTCATCTTTAGCCACCAAAATCAACAAACCTTTGTCAGTCTTTTTTTGCCCCAACTGCCACTGGTCTACAACTCGGATGGAAGCTTGCTCAATGCTTTCTCCCAACAAAGATTGCACTGTTAATACGGCCAGCTGGACGCTGGTTTTTTGATCCAAGGCATACAAGAAGTTTTCCAGCTCATCTTTTTGTCTGGGATTAAACAAGCCGGCCTGATCAATCACTGGCCCAGTTAACCTTGGAATATCAATGCCTACTGCAAAAGCTGGCATGGCCAACATAAGAGCAAGCAAATACAACTTAAAGCTTTGACCTAACGTAATGATTTAAAACTCCACTTTTGGGGCTGTTTCAAGTTGCTCTTGCGTTTTTGTAGCGCTGGTCCACTGTTCCATCTTACTGTGCTTATAAATCAAACTGTTGGTCCAGCTGCTGGGCGGCACGGTAATTTGATTGTTAAACTGTTTGATGGCTTCAATATGTCGGTTACGGGCAACTGTAATTCTGTTTTCTGTTCCTTCTAGCTGAGCTTGTAAGTCTCTAAAATTTTGATCGGCTTTAAGGTTGGGGTATTGCTCAGCAACAAGCAATAAGCGGCCTAGAGCTTGACTTAAACCGCCTTGAGCATTGGCAAAAGATTCTAACTGCTGAGGTGTTGCTTGACTGGGATCTATGTTCATGCTGGTGGCTTTGGCACGCGCATTGACAACCGCTTCCAGCGTTTCTTGTTCATGCTCAGCGTAAGCTTTCACTGTTTTAACCAAATTGGGAATCAAGTCAGCCCGGCGTTGATATTGATTGGTGATTTCTGACAGGGTGGCTTCCACTTCATTTTTGGCCATAGGGATGGATTGCAAACCACAAGAAGACAAAACACTTGCCGCAACTATAAAACTTAAAAGAAAGGTCGTTTTTTTCATCATGTCTTATGTATAGACACAGGTACCAAGTTATGCAAGTTTTCGGGGACACACAAGGGTGTCCCTATTTATAACAATTCTTTTAAGGCTGTGATGACGCGTTCTTGATCTTCTTCTGTTAATCCGGGATGCAAAGGTATCGATAAAGTCCGTTCAAAAAAACGCTCGGCCCCAGGAAACTTATTGCGTTGATCACCATAGAGCTTCACAAAATACGGCTGTCTGTAAACTGGAATATTATGCACTTGGCTGCCCAAACCCTTCTCTTTAAGGGCAAGCATAAACTCATTTTTATCTAAGTTGCGAGACTTAAAATCAACTTGAATCATATACAGCAACCAGGCGTGATCTTTTTCATTTTCTTCCTTAGGCAAGTTGCAGTCAAGACGCTGTAAATGCTCATGATAAGATTGAGCAATGCACTTTCTTTTTTCTAAAAACTCAGGCAGTTTTTTCATCTGACTGATACCCAAAGCCGCATGCACTTCTGACATTCTATAATTAAAGCCCAAAGCATGCATTTCATGATGCCATAGCTTGCCTTTCTGATCTTCTATGGTCTGAATGCTTTTATCTATCCCGTGGCTGCGATATAAATTGCATTGTTCCAACAAACTTGGGTCAGAACATACCACCGCACCGCCTTCAGCCGTGGTGATATGTTTTAAAGGATGAAAACTTAAGGTGACCAAATGCTCTGGATGCGAAGCCCCTACATACTTACCTTTATACTTGGCTCCCAATGCATGCGACGCATCTTCAATGACTTTTGCATCGTAATGCCTGGCCAAAGCACTGATTTCATCCAAATCACAGGCTAGCCCTGCAAAATGAACCGGCATGATAATTTTTTTCTTAGCTTTACTTTGCTCTAAGGCCTGCTCCAGTGCAGAAACAGTCATATTGCCCGTATGGGGGTCAACATCCACAAACTCAATTTTTGCACCGAGGTGCAATGCTGCATTTTGACTGGAAACAAAAGTAATGGGTGAAGAAAACAAGACGCTGTCTTGGTCACAATCAAACACCTTGCAAGCAATATGCAAAGCTGCACTGCCACTGGACATTGCACTAACATGCGGCGCATTTAAAAAACGAACCAAGCTTTGTTCAAATTGCTTTACTTGCGGACCTTGAGTTAAAAAATCGTCTTGAAGCATTTGACTGACATAAGCCACATCATCCTCAGTCACGCTTTGACTACCCACTGCAATAAATTTTTTATGCTTCATTGATAATTTTAGTATAACAAAAAAATCATTGATCCCTAATCTTATTCTGTAACAAAAAACACCAAAAGCTCTGGCCTAGCTTTTGACTAATTTTTAAATGAAACATCTTTTAATACAACATCTTTTTAAAGTTTCAATGTCTGTCAATGCTGCTATACTAAAAATAGAGATTATCAACTTTAAACAAAGGTTCTTGTATTCCGCCACTGAATAAAAAAAACTTTCTCGCTTATTTCCAAGACCCTGAATATCGGCCACAAACCTACAGCCAAATTTGCAGGTCATGGAATGCGCGTGGAAGCTTGCGTAAAAAAATTAAGGCTTTGCTTTTTCAATTTGAACGTGAAGGTTACCTTACTGTCAGTAAGCGTGATACCTACATTGCAGCAAAAAATCCCGAGTCGGCCAAAGCCAAAACCAGCAAAAAAAACAAACGTACTCATAAAAAACATCCTCTGGATAAACCCATAGGTAAACATATGGCGCATGCCAATATCAAGCCCCTTGAAGATCAACTTATTGGGAGCTTAAGCAGCCAACGTAACAATTCCCTTATTTTTTTCCCTCTAAAAAAACGCCAAGCCATACGCTTACATCTTGCACAAAGGGTTGAGGTCCCTAAAAAAATTAACCGAGATGATATTTATCATGTTGATATTGAAAAAAAAGTGGTCAAAGGCCGGCCTTTTTTTATTGCCCAAAATATAAGCCTTTTGGGTTCTATTCACGACCCAGCCACTGACCATAAAATCATCATTGCAGAAAACAAACTCAGCCCTACATTTTCAAAAAAAATTCACAGTGAATTAAATGCTTTAGACCAGAGAGTTCAAGTTTCAAAACAACGTAAAGACTTTAGAGATTTAAACTTTGTGACCATTGATGGCGCTGATGCCAAAGACTTTGATGATGCTGTATGTTTTGATGGCAAATACTTATACGTAGCTATTGCCGATGTTGCACATTATGTTCATGCTGACTCTGCTTTGGATAAAGAAGCTGCGTTTCGGGGCAACAGTTTTTACTTTCCCAACATGGTGATTCCCATGTTGCCAGAACTTTTATCCAACACACTCTGTAGCCTACGTCCAAAAGAAGACAAGTACGCTATGGTACTAAAAATAAAATTCAATGTGGATAACCGTGTAGATCATTTTGATCTTTATGAAGGCCTCATTCAATCAAAAGAAAGGTTAACTTACGATCAGGTTGATGATTATTTTGAAAACCCAAAAACAGCCACTTCGTTTGCTCAAGAGACCACCGGAAAAATGCTGACCGAGCTCAAAGTCCTGACTCAACATATGCGCGCCTTACGCTTTGAAGAAGGTTCCATTGATTTTGATTTAAAAGATCACGTTATTCATGTTGATAAAAACTATGCCCCAACTCATATTGCAGAAAAAAAACAAACCCTGGCCCGCCAATTGATTGAAGAGTGCATGCTTTGCAGCAATGTTTGCATGGCTCATCATTTAGAGAAAATCACTCAAGATGTCACACAAGACATGTCGGTTTACCGCGTGCACCCGCAACCAGAAGCCGTTAAAGTTGACGATTTAATTCATCTTTTACAAACCTACAATTACAAACTATCCAAAGACTTTGGTATTTCTAACCCACATGAATTCAACACCTTTTTGAGCAGTCTTGATGACTCACCTTTATCAGAAGTCTTCAAGTCCTGGGCCTTGCGTGCAATGTCGCAAGCTTTTTACTCAGTCAATAACAACGGGCACTTTGGCCTTGGCTTTAGTCACTATTTACACTTCACCTCACCCATCAGGCGCTATGCTGATTTACTGGTACATAGAATCATTAAAAATCATCTTCACAAAAAAAACTCTGCCCATATTTTTCCACAAAAATTCAATACCCTTGAGAATGTCTGTGTGCATATTTCCGCTCAAGAACGCGTGGCCCAAAAAGCTGAACGTGACATGTATCAAAGAAAATCTGCCCGCTTTTTAAAAGATAAAGTGGGTAAAGTTTTTAAAGCTTATGTTGTGGGCATGAATAGTCGTGGTTTATTTATGAAGTTTGAAAGCATGCCTATGGAAGGTTTTTTAGCCATCAAAGATTTTAAAAAAGGCTTTTTTGATTTTTTTGAAAAAGAAATGATGTTTCAAAATCGGCGCAACGGTCACAAAATAAAATTAGGCGATACATATAGAGTCAAGCTGGCTAAAATCAATCTTAAAGGCGCTTTTATTGACTTGATTTTAGCCTAAGCCAAACACAAAACATGCATTGCGTTAACACTTGCTTTTTGCTAAATTTATGACATGAAAAACGTGACCTTGTTGTTGATCCTTAGTTTTATGTTTTCATCTTTTGCTTTAGCACAAAGCTGTCCAAAAATTGAAGGTGCTCGCTACATCTCTCATCAAACAATAAAACGCAGCCAAGTATCACTGCTCTACACGCTTACTGAATGCACTTACGCCGTTTTAGACGGTTACAATTTGGCCTATTTATGTGACAAAGAAAACTTTAACGGTCAGTATAGAGTATTACAAAGCCATCGCATGAACAAATATGAACAAATATGACCAGCTACAATCAAGCACACAAACCCCTGTTTGTTTGAAAAACGATAATTTTATTGTTTATAAGATTTTTTAATTCCACTGTATCTCAGAAATATTTGGAAGATGATCAGAGTTAAAAACCCACTGTTCACCACAAGCTGTAGGTAAAGAAAAATAGGGCTTCCCCTGAGAATCATGTCCTAATGTTTTTATATGATGATAAATCAGTTTTCCTTGCCAATCTCTTAAACCACTATTTTTTGTTGCAAGCCGCATACGGTACTTATATATGGGCGTCATATCGTAGTTAATATGCATTTCCGTTGTTTTTGGACAAACCACATCAACTATAGCCCAATCCGATACCCCACCAACGCTTAAATCTTTTCTGATCTGCTCAAGAATGTAAAACCAATGCTTTTGTGTCATACGTATGTAACCGGTAGCATGAACTATTTCGCCTACTTTTTGTTGACTCAGACCAGGAAGATGCCGACGCTGCTTATCCAATGCCTTGTATTCTGCTTGTGCGGAATACGTGTAAGTTGTGCCTTGATGTTCAACGATGTTTTGCAACTGATTGTAACGATTACGCTCAGAAAAAATAGGGTTTTGTCCACCGTTGTAATCGCGCTCACCCAAGTGAATCCCCATCCAGTGTCCGTTTCTATTGTACTGGGGAATATACTGTTCCATTTGATACTGAACTTTATCATTTAAGTTACAGCCTTGTGCTAAGCATCTAAAGTATTCTCTATGCTTGCGGTTATTTTTTAGAAACTCAAGAACTTGTCGCCTGCCACCCATAACCAAAGCATAATGCGCTTCAACTTCTTCATCGCTAAGGTTGAAAAAACTCACTTCTTGCGCATAGAGATTGAAACTGGCCATAGCTATAGCTAAAAAAATAATCGTCTTTTTAAACATTTTCCCCACTACCCTTTTTATCCTCAAACCATAGATCGAACTATTTTTTATATCTTGTAAGTATATAAAAAGTCACCACTGAATAACCACTCACAAAAAAATTTTTTCATATTTGTTAGACAATTAGATCAGCATTACAGCGTCTTTAACATAAATAAGGCAACGCGTCAATTTAGATTTTATCCCTACACAAGGATATATTTTTTATACAAACCGTTTCTACTTAAAGATATATATTAAATCATAAAGATCAAACTACAGCTATTCTATTAATTTATACATTGACTTTAAAACGATTATTGATAAAGGGTCATTAAGCAGTTCGCTTTTTATACAGATCGTATCTCTAAATTTACTAAGGTCATTCATAAGTTGAAAGTTTTCTCATAATTTTCAGCTTAAATCTATTTGACTTTTTCATAGGAGATAAAAATGAAACTTTACACTGTATTTTTAACAATCGCCCTTACACACTATTCCGTGGTTTTTGCTCAAAAGTCTGAAATTTTCAGTCGCTGTTACACAACTGAGAAAAAACTGGTGCGAAAGGCTCCTGATATTACAAAGTATGATTGGTACAATTTTGTTCAACATGAACTTTCAAAAGAAACATATACTGTAGATACCGCACTGGACGAAATTTTAGGTCGTATACAGGGCTGCCCTAGACAAATGATTTTTAAGAAAGAGAATAAGCTTTCGCGCTTGCGCAAATACTCAGAAAAAATATGTCGCTACGAAGATTTTGACTGTGCTCTAGATTGATATACAAAAAGGGGACAACTACCTTTTTATTTTTTAAACTCATCCTTAAAAAGGTAGTTGTCCCTGTTTATTGTTTTTTAAATTTACGTCCTCTTTTTTTTGGAATCAATTGTCTACCCGTTTGTTGTTCAAGCTTATGTAAAAAAGCCTTGCTTCCCAGGGGGCGGCCTGTTTTATAGTGAAGTGCTATTTTTTGTTCTATTTCTTTTTTTGTTGGCGCATGCAAATAAACTTTCCAATCCTCTACATAATTACGTAAGAAATTTTTTTCAACGATAGGATCAGAAACATTATATATTCTTACTCGAGCACTGCTCCACTTATACTCTTCTGGCAATGCAATCAAACCTGCACTAACCGGATTTCGTTCAACATAACGTATTGCATGATACAAATAACCTTCATCCATTGCATAAGACGCATACCGACCTTGCCAAAGATGACCACGCCATGACTTTTCACGATTGATATCTCTTGAATACCTTCTTTGAACTTCATTGAATAAACAAGCAAAGCTATCCTTTTCAGGTGGCCACGCTATAAAATGCACATGATTGCTCATCAAACAATACGCAGCAATTTTAATATTTAGTTTTTTCGTATATTTTTCTAAATAGTACAGATATCGGACATAGTCCTCTTCTTTAAAAAATGTTTGCTGCCTACGATTACCCCTTGCCACAATATGATGTGGAACATTGGGAACTATAACTCTTGCTATTCTTGGACACATGGCCACAGAGAAAGCAAATTTTATGCCTAAAACAAAAAGGGGACAACTACCTTTTAAAGTTTATGTTTAAAAAGGTAGTTGTCCCCTAATTTTTATTTTAATTCTCGCTAGAATTTAACGTCTTGGGCGACTGTCTCGTCCACCACGTCCGCGGCCTCTGCCACCGCCAGAACGTTTTCTATCTCTTCCAGAACCTGGAACGTGATCAGAAGAACCTGGCTCTAAAACCTCCCGGTGAGAAAGCTTAATGCGGTTGTTGCCTTCTACATCCAAGACTTTCACTTCTATCTCATCGCCCTCGCTGACAACTTCTGAAGCGTCTTCAATAGGCTCCGTCGTTAAAAATTCACTGATGTGACACAAACCTTCTTTGCCAGGTAAAATTTCAACAAAGGCGCCATAATCCATAACCTTGGTCACTTTACCTTTGTAAATTTTACCAATCTCAGCTTCAGCAACAATGTCTTTGACCATCTGCATGGCTTTATCCAAAGAAGTTTTATCGGCTGAGGCAATTTTAACAATACCTTCATCATTGACCTCTACTTTAGCACCACTCTCTTCAACAATGCCACGAATCACTTTACCACCACTACCAATCACGTCTCTGATTTTTTCAGGCTTGATTTGGATGGTTTCAATTCTAGGTGCGTGCTCTGATAAGTCACCTGTGGTTTCTCCCATGCCTTCATGCATTTTTTCTAAGATATGCAAACGGCCTTCTTTGGCTTGTTCCAAAGCTTGCTCCATAATATCCCAACTGATGCCGTCAATTTTGATATCCATTTGTACAGCCGTTACACCATCTTTGGTACCGGCTACTTTAAAGTCCATATCACCAATATGATCTTCATCACCTGAAATATCAGACAGCACCACAAAGGTATCGTCTTGCTTAACAAGACCCATGGCAATTCCAGCTACCGGTGCTTTAAGGTTAACACCTGCATTCATCATGGACATGGTTGCTCCACAGACTGTAGCCATAGATGATGAGCCATGCGACTCAAGAACATCAGACAAAACACGAATGGTGTAAGGAAACTCTTCTTTATTCGGCAACACTTTTTCTACCGCTTTACGCGCCAAGAAACCATGGCCAATTTCACGTCTGGCTGGACCTCTTAATGGCTTGGTTTCACCCACGCAAAAAGGAGGAAAGTTGTAATGCAACAAGAAGCGTTCACGTGAATTACTGATCAAGGTGTCTACAATTTGCTCATCTTCACTGGTTCCCAACGTGGTGCTCACCAAAGCTTGAGTTTCACCACGGGTAAACAAAGCAGAACCATGGGTTCTGGGTAAAATTCCTACTTCAGCCGTAATCGCTCTAATTTCACTAGGCTTTCTTTCATCCAAACGAATTTTATTTTCCAAAACATTGTTGCGCATATGGCTTGAAATCATTTTGTCAATTGCGCTTGATGCGTCTGACTGACAACCTTCAAAAGGAGCGCCTTCTGCACAGGCAACATCAATAACATCATCCTTAAATGTAGATAAGGCCGTATAGCGGGCAATTTTTTCTTTGATGCTTAAAATTTCTCTTAGTTTTGAACCTCGGTTTTCTTCAACCCATGCCATCAATTCTTCAACTTTATTTTCAGGGGCAACAACCTCAAACTTGTCTTTACCCACAGCTTTTTGAATTTCATCTTGAATCTGCAACAAAGGCTGCAAGCTTTCATGCGCAAACTTCACTGCCGCCAATAACTCGGCTTCTGGAACCATATCCGCTTCACCTTCAACCATAACCACAGCGTCTTTACTGCCTGCTACCACCAACTCTAAGTCTGATTCTTCAATTTGCTCATGCGATGGATTGCAAACATGTTCACCGTTGACACGGGCAACTCTTACTGCCGCTACAGGTCCAGCAAAAGGAATGTCAGAAACAGATAAAGCTGTTGAAGCACCCAACAAAGAAAGTACGTCTGGATCATTCACACCATCATAAGACAGCACACTGGCAATCACTTGTGTTTCACGAGCGTAGCCTTTAGGAAACAACGGTCTAATTGGACGGTCGGTTAAACGTGAGGTTAAAATTTCACGCTCTGACTGACGGCCTTCACGCTTAAAAAACCCACCCGGAATTTTTCCTGCAGCAGACATTTTTTCAATGTACTCAATGGATAGAGGCAAAAAATCAATGCCTTCTTTATTCTTTTTACCACAGGTTGCTGTAACCAATACGGCAGTTTCACCGTACTGAATGAACGCAGCGCCATTGGCTTGTTTGGCCATTTTACCCACTTCAATACTGAGGGTTTCGCCATGAAATTCAATTGTTTTTTTAGTCATTTGTTAGTTTCTCCTTTAAGGGGGAGCATCCCCCTTCTTGAACGAAAAGAGCGATTCTTCATTCAATTCAACCCACCCGGGTTAGGCACAGTGCCTTCCTTTTGTTTTTTCCTAAGAATATGGATAGGTATATTTTTATTTTAGTTTTTTGTGAAAATAAGAAGGTGTATCATTTAGGTAAGATGTACGCGTGAGAACATTGTTAATTTCTCACGCAAAAAATGAAAAAGTTTAAGAAATTAAAATTACTTTCTTAAACCTAAGCTTTTGATCAATTTTTTGTAGCGCTCAACATTGGTTTTTTTAAGATAATCCAATAAGCTTCTGCGGTTGCCTACCATTTTTAATAGACCACGACGAGAGTGATTGTCTTTTTTATGGCTTTTAAAATGTTCTGTTAAGTGTGTAATTCTATCGGTTAAAAGTGCCACTTGCACTTCTGGTGAACCGGTGTCACCTTCATGTTGTTTAAATTTTTCAATAATTTTTGCTTTTTCCACGGTTATTAGTCCTTGTTAAATCAATCTGTATAGGTTTGTTTTTTTGCTAACCTACTTAAATGTATACACTTTTTTATTTTCAGGGCAGCAATATTGCATACCTAAAGTTAAAACGCAAGCTTTTGTTGCGCTAAAGCTCTTAGTTTTTAAGGCCGAATTTTTAGGGCTTGGTCAATGATTTCGGGCGTTAATCCCACTCCCAAATCAGCAGACATGGCGGCCACTGCTTCTTGTTTACGTTCATTGAGCAGCGCCTGATATTGGGCTTCATTCCTAAACACATTGGCAAGCGCATTGAGAATTTTTTTCTGTGAATTCATCACCGCTTGCGGACTCTCTGAATCCACTTCAGAGGCTATCTAAGATTTCTTGAGCCGCTTGAGCAGGATCTTGCGCTTGCAAAATAGGCCGGCCGATGACCAAATGATTGGCACCTTTTTCTATTGCTTGCTTAGGGCTTAAAGTCCGAGTTTGATCGTCTTTTTTGGCGCTCTCTGGTCTGATTCCAGGCGTTACTTTGAGCAATGTTTTTAAACCTGGCTCAGCATTGAGCAGTTCCAACTCCAATGGCGAGCAGACCACACCATCTGCACCGGCATCTAGAGCCATCTGTGCAAATTGCTTCACTTTATCTTGCGTGGCTCCGGAAAAAATTTGCTGGCTGTCTTCTTCAGACATGCTAGTCAACACAGTGACCACCAACAACTTACTCTCACCTTTAACTTTTGCCGCCGCTTCAATGGATTTAAAACCACAGCTGGCATGTACATTAAAAAATGCGGCTCCCATGTCTGCCACCACTTGACTGGCTTTGCCTACGGTATTGGGAATATCACAAAACTTGCCATCCAAGAACACACTGCTTCCGGCATTATGAATTTTATCCACCAGCGTTTGGGCACCAAACTGTGTCATGGCTTCTAAGCCAATTTTAAAACATCCAACGTAAGGCGCTAAACGCTCAATATGCTGATCAAAAACATTCAAATCAGCCACATCCATGGCCACCATAATAGGATTGTAATCCATTGTTTTTCCTCTCTCTTGTAAACCACACTCAAAGAAAAAAAGTTTTGTACAGCCCGCTTTGGCAGGCTTTGCTTGCCTGTTGCTTGAGCTGATAGAAAATTTTTTCTTTGCGCGTTCCTCCAGTTTATTTTTAGAACTCTATGGTTTCACTGCTTACAGAACGGTGCGTCTGTCCATTGAATTGCTTAAATGAAATGCCATTAATCAAGACCAACAATAAACCAATGGGAAAAAACACCAAAAGCCAAAAGCCCAACCAAAACACCGAACCCGTATAATCAAAGTAGTACGAGCCTTGATGGACATGCAATTTACCCTTGAGTAAAATTAAAAAAATGGCCAAGGGAAAATAAAGCAATGCAAACACCAACAACCAAATCTTAGACCCTGAATACTCTACCCAACACGCTTTTTCTGACATGACTTTGGCATATCAAGCCCGAGCATAATGAGCAATTATTTTAAACTATTATACCCGCCCTTGACTTGACAAAACCCTCGCTTCATAAGAAGAAGCCCTTTGAGTAACAAATCTATGCCCGAACAACGATCAAATACCAACGTGACCAATCTCAGCCCTGAACTGGGTTATTACCTTGAGTTCCTTGAAGGCAATGAAAAAGGTCGACGCGTGGCCATCAATAAAACGCGTATAATTTTAGGTCGAAAAAACGGCGATATTTTGGTTCGTGATATTCGAGTGTCTTCTAGTCACTTGGCCGTAGAAATTCATGGTCAGCATATTAGAGTTACAGACCTAGGCAGCAGCAATGGCACCTTTATTGAGGGTCAAACCATCACCCAACAACAAATCAACCTTGGCCAAGCCGTGCAAATTGGGCAAACTTTGTTATGCATCAAACAAAACCCAAGGGTCAGCAGCCAATTGACCAACTCATCGCACAGCATTAAGACCGGAAGTTACTCCGGCCTTTCGGGGTTAATTGATGAAGAGTTTGTTCAATATGAACCCGGCACACAAGTCGACAGAAAAGTCCAACGCCCCATCAAACCTGAAGAGCGCGTGGTTCGCATGCGTATTATTTTGGGCCCTGATAAAGGCAAAAAGTTTGCCATCCAAAAAGTATCCTTTGCCATTGGTCGTATTGCGTGTGATATTTCACTCAATGATGCTGACGTATCGAGAAAACATGCTATAATAGAAGTTGTTGAAGGGGGTAGAGTGATCATTCGTGACCTGGCATCTTCCAATGGTACTTTTGTTAACCAGGAACGTATAAATAATAAAGTCCTCAACCCACATGATAAAATACAAATTGGAAAAACTATTTTACTTTTTGAAAGCGCCAAGGCAGATTAAATACTTAAGGCATAAACCATGAGCAACTCGAACAAACATAACGAAGTCTTATTGACCTTTTTAGAGGGAGAAAATGAAGGCGTAGAGCTACGCATTATCCCACCCAGAACATTGGTCATGGGCCGCGGTGAGGACTGCGACATCTATCTGAGTGAAAAAAAAATCTCTCGCAATCATTGTCAAATTTCCGTTGAACCCAACGGCGTTTTTGTGCAGGACTTAGGCAGTACCAATGGCACATTTTTAAACGATGATATCCTGAAAGAAAAAAAACAAGCCCAAGACAGTGACATTGTCAGCCTTGGCACCAGTAAAATCAAACTCACTTTTTCTTTATCAGAAGAAGATGCGGCCAATATTGCCAAAAGCTCTGACTCAGACCAAATCAATACCCAAGATAAAATCCAAGAGTTTCCAGACACTTCTCACAAAATAGAAGAAGAAGTTCCTGTTTCACAACCACAAGCCAAAGCAAAGGCTGATGCTGCTTCAGATCCTGCTCAAGATCAATTGGATGACTTAGACTTTGCTCAAGACAACAGCTTGATTGAGGATAGTATTGATAGCAGCAAAGATGCAGCAGATGATTTTGATTTGGTTGACTTGGGTGAAAGCCTAGATGACAATGCTGTCAACACAGAAGAACCTTCCATCAATGATACTTTTAATGCTCAAGACAATATAGACCTTGAACAGGCCAGCGAAGATTTTGAAATTGAACGCTCTATCAACCATCATGAAGCGTCTTTTGCCAAAATAAAAGAAGAACAAGAACTCAAAGCCAGCAACAATGCCTCCAGCGCATTATCAGGAGATTTATCCTTAATGAGTTTACCTGACTTGCTGCAAAACTTGGCTCAAAACAAACGCAGTGGCTTGCTGCAAATAGAAAAAAACAAACAACTGGGTAAAATCTTACTTAAAGATGGTGCCATCATGCAAGCAGATCTTGGCCATGTCACTGGTCTTAAAGCAGTGCATCGCATGCTGGGCTGGACAGAAGGTGACTTTCAACTCTTGGCCACTGAGGTAAAGAGCAGAAACAATGAACCTTTAAGTGAAAACATTGAAGGCTTATTGATGGAAGCCTTTAGACAAATGGATGAACTGAAAAAGCTCAAAGAAACTTTGCCTGAGTTTGATAAAAAGTTTGCCTTGAGCAAACCGCTTAAAGCGCCTTTATCCAGATTACACCCCAAAGTCCTCACTGTTTTACAAAACATTTTCAATGAAGGCACCTTGCAAGCCGCCTTAGACATCAGTGAGTTAACCGATCTAGAGACCACTAAAGTATTTCAATACCTCTTGGATAAAAAGTACATTCAAAGCAAATAAACACTCAATAATTTTTCTTTACAGCCCCATCCTTTTTTGCTACGTATTGCGTCATGAAAAACGTATGGGGTGTTATAAGTTTAGTGGTATTTATGAGTTCTTTGAGTTTTGCTCAAGGCAGCCCTAGCTGGGATGGGGCAAGCATATCTAATCACAACGGATTTTTGCCCTTGGGAGGGTCCACAAAACCATATAATGGTTATTATATAGAACTGATTTACACCGGTAAAAGCAAAAATTATAGCCATATTCATTACGGATGGACTTGGGTCTACAACGATGCACAAAAAACCATCCGTGCACGTGACAGACACAACGGCAACTTACACCAATGGAAAATTGAAATTGATACTGAAAATCCGGATCAATTTATTTACGGTGAAAACGAAAATCAAGTGCTTATTGGCCGCTTGGAAGGAAATAATGTCAATTTGTACCTTCAGTCTTGCGTGGACCAATGTGAGCACGTGAAAGTTTTTTCTACAAACATCTCAACCTTCAAAGGTTAGTTTAAAACTAAGCCAGTGCGGCTCTGTTTTGATTGATCAGAATCGATCCGCCAACTTGCTTTACACGCAGGGCACACTCTTATCTAAAAACAGCTTTAAAATCTATTGCGTTGGATCTTCTTGGTAAATATCGTTACGATCAATGACTTTAATAAACAAGGAACAATCTTTAAGAGGACCTTTTTGATCGGCAACCGCGGTTGCATAATACCAATTGCTGCTAACAGGGGTTGGAATGCCCAAGGTGGTTGATGGCGTAATGGCACTGTGCGTGCAGTCTGAGCCACCAGGTGTATATGACCCGTTAATGGCTTTAAGATCTCCCAAACCTCCGGTGACATTGGTACCCGATTCATCAATCTGACCGGCAATCACTTCATACTGAAAATACATGGGCTCACCGTTTCGAATCACCCTTCCCAACATACTCCAACCAGAAACCGATGTATCAAAGTTTTGTCTTCCAGTTTGATAGTTGGGTACAGTTGCAGGGCTAGGACCAGCAGTAATATAGCTTTCATTTTCTGCAAAAAAACTCTCTTGATACAAAGCAATAATACCCAAGTTATTGATAGCCTCAGACGTTCTGGCTTTGCGAATATAGTTCAAATATATGGGGACGGCAATGGCCGCTAAAATGGCAACAATCACCAACACCGTCATAAGCTCAACCAAAGAAAATCCTGTTTTGTTGTTTTTGATGATCATCATTAATATTGTATCATACTAAGGCTTAAAGATTGCTTTAAAATAGTTCTGCAATTATTTTTTCTTCCAAATTGCGCAACTGCCAGCCACTTTGACCGGTTTGATTCCACAAAAAAGCAAAATATACCGTGCCATAACTAGGGGTATGGGCTTGCCCTACCAGTGCCGTAACGTTATTCAATGTTCCTGACTTTGCCCGTACTTTTCCAAGCATCCCCTTGCGCTTAAATCGATTACGCAAAGTGCCATCTTGACCACCAACGCTCATGGCATGCAAAAAATCAGCCCCATACACCGGATGTTGTGCCGAGGTAAAAAACACCTGCGCCAAATCATGGGCTGAGATTTTGGTTGAACGGGAAAGCCCTGAGGCTTTATTTAAAAAAACTTCGTTTTTAAGCTTTGGATGATTGTCTTTTAGCCATTGTTTTAAATCAACACCTTCCTTGGCCAAAGCATAGGATAACATCTCAGCCATAAAGTTATTGCTGAATTTGTTCATCCCCCAAACAATATGACTTAAAGGTTTAGACTTAAACTCTAAAACCCTACCTTCTTCAACACATGTTTTGTACTCAACAACAAAGTCCCGATTCTGCGCCAATATATTTTCTTTATCCAACATATGCTTTAAAGCTTGTGCAAAATAAAACTCTGGTTTTGGCACTGACCCATAAAGCGTTCTATGTCTTTCATTAAGACCAATGAGACCATAAACATGAATAATGAATTGTTTATTTTTTTCATCAAAAGATACTTTCATCCCTACACTTTTTTTACCGGCGATACTGTTGGTTTTAACCTGTGCATTTAAACGATACGCAGATTTGGGTAGATCGGGATCTATCAACACAGTTGCTGGCTCACCTCTTCGCTGGCCCGGATAAACATGGACCGTAAGCGCATTAAAGTTGAGGGCCAAAGCACTTTGCGGTGCAACAAAAGCACGATGCGCATCACCAGAAAAGTTTTTCTTTAAAGCATGTTGCACTTTTAAATCACTGTTATCAATAATTAGCGTATGGATGTTACGCGTAGTTTCTCTTCGCAACATCTGTCCCAACAACCATAAATTTTCACTGACAAAATAAGGGTCTAAGCCACCTTTAATGCACAACTGACCTTGATTGAACCAAAGTTTGGTTAAAAACACATGCGCTTGCCCCCAATGTTCCAAGGCTGCAGCCGTTACCAAAATTTTTATAGCCGAGGCTGGATTTAAAGTTTTATGCTCCTGTTTGGCATACAGAACCTGCTCATCGTTGAACATGTACAAACCGATATTGCTCTGTTTAATCTTGGCTTTATCCATGGCTCGGTCTATTTTTTGCTTTAATTCATTGATTTTCAACTCTTCAGCTACAAGCTTGCTAGGCCAAAGCAACAACACAAATAGAGCAATAAAAATCATTAAAATTTTACCGGGTATTTTCATTGTTCATAAGTTTAAGGTAATGCAATCAATATGCAACAAAATGCTTATAAAAAAGACAAAAGCCCATGGCCTCTAGCCAAGCTCAAGGCTCATCTGGGACAACTGATGATGATAGGCTTTGAAAGTACCCGTTTAAAAAAAGAAGAAATTCAATTTATAAAAGACACTGACCCTGCGGGTGTCATTTATTTTAGACGCAACTTGGATACTCCAAAGCAAAGCCTAGACTTGTCCCATCAAGTTTGGCAGCAGTTTAAAACACCGCCTTTTATTGGCATTGACCAAGAAGGGGGTCGCGTTGAACGCTTGACTGAGCCCTTTACCCACTTTCCAGGTAATCAAGCTTTGGGCTTGCATTATCAAAAAACTCAATCCCCTAAACTTGCACGCCAACAAGTCAATGCCATCTGTGAACAACTAAAAAGCATTGGCGTCAACTTAGATTTTTCACCCGTTGCCGATATTCACACCAACCCCAAAAACCCTATTATTAATGATAGGGCTTTTGCTACAAAACAAAAAATCACCAGCAATCTGGTTGGAGTCACGGTTGACAGTTTCAACCAAAATAATATCGTTTCCTGTGCCAAACATTTTCCAGGACATGGAGATACCTTACTAGACAGTCACTTGGCTTTACCAAGTGTTGACACCTCATTAAAAACCTTAATGCAGCGCGAGCTTAAACCCTTTATTAGAGCCATTGCCTATAAAGTACCCATGATTATGACAGCCCATATTGTTTACAAAGCTATTGACCCACAAAACATGGCCACACTCTCAGCTTTTTTCTTACAAACCATTTTGCGTAAACGTCTTGGCTATGAAGGCTTGATTGTGAGTGATGATTTAGAAATGCATGCCGTTGCCAAAAATAAAAGTTTGGCTATGGCCGCTGTTGAAGCGCTCAATGCTGGGGTCGATTTACTCTTGGTTTGCAAATCTCTTGAAGAGTCCAAGAATGTTTACCAAGCTATACTCACTGCTTTAGAGCAAAAAAACCTAGACCCCATGCGCTTGCAAACTTCTATTGAGCGTATTTTTAGCTGCAAGCAGCGCTTTAAGTTGCACGCTCCTCAAAAAAATAGATCTCGGCACGCTTGGCCCCAACACGATTACCTTGCAGAAAAAATCCAGAAAGTTGCCAACTGATACAATTGGTATACAATGGAGTAATTGTTTAAATATAAAGACAAAGTGTGTAAGATCACTGACTTAACACACAATCTTGGAGGTTAATATATGTCGTCTTTTTTTGATGTTTACTGGCACAGTCCCTTTATGATGCTAAACACAGTTGTTTCAATTATTGCTCTTGGTATAGTTTTAGAGCGTGCATACATGCTTTGGTTTAAGTATTCTGCCAATGGTGTGGCATTTATGCAAACCATTGAGCGCCATGTTTTGGCCAATGACTTGAATAGCGCAAGAAATTTTGCCAACACCAGCAAAACCCCTTTGGCATCTGTCATTAAAGCTGGCTTGGCCAAAGCCCCTTTGGGTGGTATGGCTGTATCTATGGGCGTTGATGAAGCTTTGTTGCAAGTTACACCCAGAGTTGAAAAACGTATTGGTTCTTTGTGGGCCATTGCTAACATTGCAACCTTGCTGGGTTTGATTGGAACGATTGTTGGTTTGAGCGTATCTTTTGGTGCTTTAGGGGGCCTTTCTGCTGAAGCCAGAGCTGAAGCCATGGGTGTGGGTATTGCTGAAGCGCTTTACAACACCATGTTGGGTTTGAGTATTGCGGTGATTTGCATTATTGCTCACTTGATTCTTTCTGGTAAGGCCAAGAGCATCATTGGTGACCTTGATTATTACACCAGCCGTATGGAAAACCTTTTAACAATCAGACATGAGAGCGAGGCTGCATAAGCCATGTCTCGCGGTCAACGAGAAAGCGGTTTAGAAGTTGAAGTAGGAGAACTTAACCTCGTTCCCTATTTGGATATTATGGTGAACTTGGTGCTGTTCATGTTAATGAGCATTACCAGCTTTTTAAGCTTTACCATTTTAAATGCCTCCATTCCGCAACTCAGCCCCAATGCAGCTACTGCTCAAGCACAGCTGAAAAAAAAGGAGCTCTTGCTCATGGTCAGAGTAACCAAAACTGGCTTTATTGTTGACCCCAGTGTGCAAGGTGGAAAATCTTTGCCCAAAACACAAATTCCAAAAGTTAAAGGTGAATACCAATACGAAGCCCTTAAAAAAAGAGGTTCATCCATTAAAACTCTTTTTCCAAAAGAAGAAAAAGTTTTAATTCTGGCCCATGAATCCGTCAAATATGATGACATCATCAAGACCATGGATGCCTTGCGCGACAAGGAAGAAGACGGTGATGAAGGCCTATTTCCCAGTGTAACGTTAAGTGTTTTATAGGCAGGCGTAAAAAATCTAAGGAACAGTTATGGCAGCAGATACAGAACAACATGCAAGTCTTCACCTCTGGCGCGCACGGATGCGTAAGCGCAGAGGAAGAGGGCTAGACAGCGGTCATTCAAAAGAGCTCAACTTGGTGGCCATGATGGACATGATGACTATTATTTTGGTGTTCCTCTTAAAAAGTTATTCAGGCTCTACATTAACTGTAAACTCTAGTCAAAACTTTCAGTTTCCTAAGTCTACACATCAAATTACTCCTGTAGACGCAACCAAGCTCACCGTAAGCAACTATGACAGTGGCGAAGGACAAATCATTGTCAACTCTGATATTGTGGCCACCCTCGATTCAAAAGCTGTATTAAGCATGAAACGCAAAGCTCGCAATAGAGATTACATGATTCCAGAGTTGTTCAAAGCCTTAAAAAAAGAAGCTGCCATGGTCAAGGCGGAAACCAAAATTCGTAATGAAGACGCCACCACCTATGAAGGTAATATTTTGATTATTGCGGATAAAGAGTTGCCCTATTGGCTACTGACAGCTGTTCTCTTTACTTCTGCTGAAGCCGGCTTTGACAAATACAACCTTGTGGCTGTTAAAAAGCACCAATAAAACTTAATTTACTGATCTTATCGATACTGTGTCGATAGCAATTACGTTTTAGACTCAAACTGCACTAAAAACCCACAGATTAAGCATATTGTTGTTCTTTTTAGGGTAGCTTTCAATCAAGCCATGCGGACTATTCCTCTGCTGCGCTCTAACGCCACGCCCCTTGCTTTTTTGTATGCTTTTTGTTAAACCGCATGCATTAAAAATTAATCTAGGGGAACACATGAAAAAGCTTTTTTTATTAACGGTTTTATTTTTTGGAGCAGCTCATGCCGGAATATATCCGGTTAAAAGTTTAAAACAATTGGTTAGCAAAAACGGTGTTTTTAAAGCGTCGCTTGACTTCAAAGCAGATATCGGCTTGACAAACCGTGCCTCTTTAGACGGTTTTGTAAAAATTTACAGTGCAAATGCATCGTATCACGGTTCTTCTTTATTATATCAATTTGATCTCAAAAGTGCCCCACTTGACTTTAATGACGGTTCAGCAACTTTTTCAACACAAAGCAACAATCTTTCAACTCAAGAAGAAGAAACTGCTGAACTTAAAATTACCTACATCTATGTGGCTCTCAATAACTATGTTGTAAAAGTGGAAATAAAAACTTTCTGCAATCATGAAGACATTCTTTATGCACAAACGAGCACTCAAGCTGAAAAGCTTAAAAGTTACAACTATGCTTCGGCATACACCGCTGGATATCAACAGATAAAACCAAAAAAACTACCCCTGTCTCACAGCGACAACAATTTGTTTTACATGACCCATAATCTCAAGGTTACACATGACCCTTTCAACTGGCAGCTGTTGGTGAATGGGCAAGTCAGTATTTACAATAACTCAACCCCTCTACAAAATGGCACACCTCAAGGCAATCCTGCCTACCGTTTTATTATTGATCAAAGCCTTGAATTACAAAACAAGAAAGAAAATTCTTTAAAAATCTTCTCTTTCTCCGGCGAAGCAGTGAATAACATGACTTTAACCATCACCTACACGCCTGATGGAGTAGGCACATACTCTCAAGACATCACTGCCCGTGTTTATAGCATAGAAGACCCAGAATCCTGCAACTCAACCATTGATTGCACTACTGGACGTCCAATTCATGATGTATTAAGGCATTCTTCAATCATACGACCTAAAACTATCTCTCAATATGCATATGATATCTCTTCAGCAAACAACGACAGTTCTTTTAATTCTTCTCAAAAAATGCTCCGCTTGAGAAATGGTACTGAGTTTACTTACATCCATTAATACAAACAAGAAAATTACAACTCTAGTCGCAGCAGCTTTCACCAATAACACTATTGTGCAAAACTAAAACGCACTGTTATTATTACCTGAAACCAAACGCTTTCTTCTGATTCTTCCCGCTTCGCTCTTTTTCTTTAAGGAGTCTTTAGATAGTGTTAGCTTGTAAAAGCTTACACTATCTTATGCACAGCCTACGACCCCTTCGCAAATTAAAAATCGTCGTTTTTAATTTGCTCATCCCCGTGTCTTCTTCTAACTCAATCTTATGTTTTCTCTCTCACCTTGCACTA
>JALEGL010000002.1 GCA_022763185.1 bacterium
ATAAAATGTGCTTGAGTTCTTGGTACTGAAAGCTGAGAGACTTCCAAAAATACCATAAAAAATGCATGGCCAAAGGTTTATTTCTAGAAAAAATTAAAGCTAAGCCAGCTTTATCAATGAAAACTAAATCACACTCTTGTTTTACTTTTGCTGTAAACATACTTTTCTCATGAATAAGAATATTTTCATGGCCAAAAAGCTGACCCTCCGTAAAAAAAAGGTTGAAATTTTGATTGGAGTATTCAATCAAACCCCGTTCAATAAAGTATATCCCATAACAAGGCTCATTTTCATGAAAGACATAAGCATCTTCTCTTAGACTTATAAATGATGTGAAGTTAGCAATGGTTAAGCGTTCTTGGGGACTCAGATTTTTAAACAGTGTATATTGGTTTAGTTTTTCAGCAATTTCTTTGAGTTCTTCATTGCTTTTATGAAACTTCAAGTCTGGGTCTTTTTTAAATTCTTGGACAACAGAAACTTGAGATGTTTCTGGTAAGTCTGCAAGACTTGTCATTTTTGTAGAGCTTGAATTCATGCTTAAGTCTTGATCTTCATCTGCAACAAACCAATGATCCAGTGAATCACTTACATCAACAGTTGTATTGGAAGGAAGAGCGCTTTTTAAGTCATTAATCAATTGGCGAAGGCGCTTTTGTCTTTTTTTAAAGAGCATATTTCTGTCAGACTTATTGAAGCCAGCAACTTTATTTTGTGCATTACGAATATGTGTTTTAAAAAACACGATATCTTCTTGGTTTTGCGTTGGGATGGTCAAAATTAAGCCGTCCATCCAATACTTTAAAGCATCAAAAGTTTCACCTAGAATGTAACAGGCCAAACCAAGTTTTTTTAATGTAAATATATGGAAAGGATCAATCGTATTAGCAGACTTAAACTCTTTGATTGCTTGAGCAAAAGTATTGTTATCAAAATAAATCTGACCTAATCGAAAACAAGCCAAAAAATTTTCCTTATCTATAGTTTTTAAAATTGTATAGAGTGTAATGGCATCTTGAGTTTTATTGGCCTTGGAAAACACATTAGCAATACTTTCAATACGATGAATTAAAAGTTTTTTGTGCTTTAAGTCATTTGGCTTCAAGTCAATTTCTTTTGATGATTCCTGTTTAAGGTTTTCAAAAAGAGTGTTTTTTAAAATAGCTAAAGCTGTATTGTTAGGATGATACTTTAAAGCAATATCGCAAACTTCTAAAGCTTTACGCGTATTACCCATATCAAAAAGTGACTGTATGACTTCAATTTGGTCATCTGGATCAATAGAAGGAAAGTTATTTAGATTTATCTCATCCATAGAGCTTTTACTGAGTATACGGCATTTGTATAGGCAAGCAAAGCATTTATCAAAACATGGTTAGTTTAAAATAAAAAAACCTAAGTTGTTGATGGAGCTTTCTTCGAGGGTTTCTTTTACTTCATTTAGAAAGTGTGCATCCATTGATTGATGTAAAATGCATACAGCATTGTTAGGCTGAGAAGTATAAAAGGGCAGCTTCTCCCATGTCATGTAATGTATACCCTGGGTTGCAGGATCGTTTACAGAGTCTTGAGCAATGGTGAAATCTTCATTATCTAAAAATGAACTTTCAATCACTACAAAACCCAAGTCTTCAAATAAAGTCTTAAATAAAGAAAGATTTTTTTTAAATACAATAAACGTGGCATCACTTTTGAGAGTATGAATTGTTTTTAGTATATCTTGATTGGCTAAGTGGTTTGAACTTTGTAAATCTAAGGGGAGTGGTTGAGTATCATTTGCAGATAAATCGCCTTCAAAATGATAATAACCAACTTTCCAGTGAAAAATCTGTAAATACTGTTCAAATTTCAATATTTTTTTTGCTTGATTAAGCTCTTGAGCCGTTAAACTTTTATCTTCCAGTAGCAATTTCTCCATCTCTTGATCCGTATAACCTGAAACAAAATTAATCTTTTCTGAAGACAAGAAGTTCCAGCGCAATAGGGTTGTTTTTAGAGATTCATGGGGTTTACTGGAATCAATATGTTGTATATTCCCATTCTTAAATGTAATTTTTTTCGTAAAGTCATCTTTATTTAAGGTTAAAGTACCTGTAGCATTGTAATAAGATAAGCTTGAAAGAACATTGGAAATACAGGTAAAAATAAGCTGACTTTTATGCTTAAATTTGGACTTTTCTAGTTTAGGGCTTTGGTATTGATGTTCAAATAGTGGCAAAGCATGTAGAAAAAAATTTTGTAAATTTTTATAGAGTATTTCCAAGTAAACACCGAAATGCTGGTCTGGAAGGCTATGAGAGTAGTTTTCCTGAATTAAAAACTCTCCTTGAAACCAGCCCAAAAGGTCGAGTAATTTTTCTAAACATACGTGTTTTTCTATAGATGCAACTTGAGCACTATTAATATTGAGTAAGTATTTGGCTTGTTCATGGTGTTCAAGAATATTTTCTTTTCTAAAGGCTTCTATTTCATCCAGTTTAGTAGCACTTTTTTTAATTTTATCTTGTTCAAGCAGTTGTTTCTTCAAAATAATATTTTTATAAGATTCATCTTGCAGGTTTGAATGAATATTAAGAATATGACCCTGATGAAAGTAAACATGTTTAATTCTTTGCTTATTTTCAAAAATGATTCTACCGCTAAACTTATTTTTGAAGCTGTTTAAAATAATAATATAGGCCGGAATTTTGATTAAACTGCCTGTGATAGGTATGTTTTTACCAAAGTCTGCATTTAAAGAGGGTATTTCAAAATTGGCGGACTGCATAAGAGCCACTTATATAGTACTATCTCAAACTTATATCAATGCTAAAGTCATAAAGTTTTAGATAAAAATCAAATAAAAAATTTTCTAGTCAAACGCTACTGATACTATTATTATAATAAATATGCCCTACATATACTCTTTATTACTCGTATGCGTTTTTATCTTATCCTCTTGTCAACAAAGTGGATCAACTGTTGGTGGAGGAAACCCTATACCTACGCCTCCTATAGTTGATATCATTGAACCACCAGAGCCTGGAGAAGAAGAAACCATTGTTATTGGTGACCCTGGGTTATGCAATTCTGGGGATACTGCCAGAGTCGGTGTTTCAGGAGCTGGTAGCGCGCGTTTTTCACTCGTCTCCGATGATTTTCCTTGTACTCCAGCAAAGGATAATCGTTTGGAAGAGTACAGTATGATTTTATTCAACACAACTGAATCACCCATTGCATTTAGAGTAGACTCTCCATCTGCAGTTAACCCCTTTGGCTTTTCTAATACCAATTATAGTAGCCAAGATGCTTATGATAAACCTGTTACCTTGGGTGTTGAACCTAAAAATTATGATATTGGTGCGGTCCATACATCTCTTGAAGCTGCTAATTTACCCTTGGCAGGTCAAAATAACTATTTTAATGACGGTCCGGTGGTTAATGCACTGGTTTCTGAATATGTTTTAGGAGATGAGGTAGAGCTAAGAGTATTAAGTGATCCATCCGATACCAATACCTTTATAACAACCTCCGCAATACTAAGAGCACAAGGAACCTATATTAATTTGTTTGTTGATAGAGATGTCCCAATGGGGGGAATTCATGCCGATTCTCCAGAACAACAAGACTTAGATCATGCTGTGGAAGTTTTTGATAGAAATATTTACCCCTTGGTAACCACATTACTGGGTGAACCCTCTGATATAGATGGGAACACAAGAATCAATGTACTTATTACTCCAATTATTAACAGAAACATTTCAGCCGCAAGCTATGTAGATGCTCGAAATGTATCAGAATATAACCCAATCAGTAATCCTGTTTCCAATGAAGGTGAGTTTATTTTTATGTATGCTCCAGATTCATTAGCCAACTACTCATCCGGTGGAAACAATACTGATGTTGAAACATATTTCAAAAATAAACTGTTCAATGGCTGGTTGGCCTTTCAGCTACCAAAGATTATCAGTTATAATCAAAAAGTAATTATCAATGGCGGTGCTCCCGAATTAGACTGGATCGATGACGGTATTGGGGCGGTTATGGCCGATTTATGTGGGTTTAACTTGTTTAGAAGAGCTGCTTGGAGATATTTAGCTGCTCCACAACTTGACGATTTAAGGAAAGCAGATCTTTTTGAAACAATCTCTGGGCAAGGAGCAGAGTATTTATTTATGCTCTATTATGTTCAATCAAATATAGATGATACGGTACAAGATACAAACACCGATGGTTTTGATGATGATTTAGAGTTTCTATCTGAGGTTTATGCTGCTAGTGGTGTTGGTCCGCAAAACTTGGTTGAACATGTAGATGTTTTATATGATCCAGAGATTGAAAGTGAGTTTGATGGCTTATTTAAAGATTACGTTATTGCTTTGTTAACCAGTGGCTCTGGCCAAGCCGCATTACAACAAAGTGGTCAAACTGCGTTAAAGTATTATTTGAACTATAACCCTCTGGTCTACGGCTCTCAAATAAGTGATAGTAATGGTTCTGTTAGAGCTGGAGCAGACGGTATAACAGTAAGTTTGAATGATGGCGACCTTTTGGATGGTGATATGACACAAAACTTGATCGGTCTCGATTTACATCGTTATAATGAAGAGGATAGAGTTTTATTTGAAAATGCAGATGAATATGTCTATGCGCCAGGGAACTCAATGAATGGTTATATTGATCCTTATTCAGCTATGTTTGTCAGAATGTCAGGCTTATTGATGTCTGAACAGTCTGTAGGATTGTTTTCTTCTTCAACATCTTTAAAAGGATTTTTAGTTCGTAGACCTGATTTAACGTATCCAAAAACATACCATGAAAGTATTTATGGCGCGATCAATCAAATGCATGAAGATTTAGATCAGATTGGTCCAAACCCCTTCTGGGAAAATCAAGGTCCAGCTGAAAATGCCAAGCGAATAAATTTAGCAGGTATGATTGAGTCAAATCCAAGTGTTGGAGAAACATCGGAAGACTTTATTTCCATTGTTGGTGAAATTGATGCTTCACAATCTATTTTTGTCTGTCCTGAATTTACTGAAGATTGTTCTGATGAAACTGTACAAGACACAGACAAATATATATTTACAGTTCCTGATCTTGGGAGAGGAGATGAAGGCCTCTTGAGTATTAGTATTCGAAGACGTTTTGACGCTGGTCTTGACTCAACTGGATTTAATCCTCTTTTAGCTATCGTTTCATCTAAAGATGTTCCTTACCCTTATGTTCCTCATCCTATTAGAAATGTAGTAAATAATGACTTAGGAGGGACGGATACTCGTCAACAATATCGCTGGAGAACTTCTCAGTTAATATGTGGTGATGGTCAGGGAGACGCGATGGGAGATGCAGATGCTACACTAACAGCAACCAATACAGGAGTGGACTGTGTCCCTGGAGGTGAAGATGATTCATTAAAAATTATTTTTGATCCTGAACTTTTTGTTGAAAATACAGGTGCTTTGAGTACTTCTTTAGGAAGTTGGGATGGTAATATTGTTGGTGGTGAATGCGATGCTTTACCTGCTGCTTTTGGAGTCAATGGTTTGGGTTATGGTGATTATGATGCCTATCCTGTGACAAATATTGAGGTTTCTGGTTCGAGCTTAGGACAATATCCATGGAGTGATTCTTTTATGCAAATCAGTTATAACGGTTCACCTTATCCTAAGGTCTTGTTTGATCGTGAGTTTTTGAAAGTTTCACCTGAGTACCCTTTTTTGGGTGATGAAAACAACCCTCCTTATGATCCAAGAGCCGTTAATGATCTTTCTCTAAACTGTCATATAGAAACAGGTGGTGACATTGATCTTATTGCAGACGCTCCAGATGATTTTATTTCCTATCAAGAGTTGGCTTCTGTTGAAGTGTCAACGCTTGCACAGCAAGTTTTAGCTGAAATGTCCAGGTTTAGATTTTCTAGTTCAAGTCAAGCAGAAAGTGCTGTGCTTGACCCCAAATACGATACTCCTGATATCTTTATTATTGATGGAGATAGTAGAGACCTTGATAGCGGCTGTTCAACCTCAGATTTAACCCATAATATGAATACCTATACGGTCAGAGGAGGTGGAGAAGGCGCAATGTTAATGGCCGAAGATAATAAAATGCTAGAACACATCGCTTTTAATTACAACAGTTCAAGTAGTGGTTTTCTTAACCAAGGTATTTACAGCAATGACGGTGGAGAAACCAAATTAAAATTGGTTCCAGGAAAAAGTTATACTTTAATTGTTGGTGGAGAAGGAGGTAGTACGGGTGATTATGAGATTAGAATTCGTAAAGTATCCTCAGCAACAAAAAACTTTGCCCAATTAAAAGATGTTGATAACAGTGAACCTTGTTTCTTACAACTATGATAAAAAAAATAAACCACATAGGCATTGCCGTAAAATCTATTGAACAAAGTCTACCTTTTTACAAAGATACTCTAAAACTTAATTATATCGGACAGGAGTTGGTAAAATCAGAGGGTGTGAAGGTTGCTTTTTTTTCGATTGGTGAAAGTAAAATAGAATTGCTAGAAGCTATTTCTGATGATTCACCAATAGCAAAGTTTATTAAAAAAAAGGGTGAAGGTGTTCATCATGTAGCTTTTGACTGTAACCAAATAAGTAACTTTAGCGAAAATCATCAGAATCTACTCATTGAACCAGCACTGAGATCCGGTGCTCACAATTGTTGGGTTTCTTTCATTCACCCAAAATATAGCAGTGGTGTACTGATTGAACTTAGTGAAAAAAAAGATAGCTCTTAATGCCTAAATATTACCCATGTGAAAAAAATAATTTATGTGGTGCTTTGGATAAGCTAGACGTAAACTTCTTACCCAGAGAAAGTTTTGAGTTAGAGTGTTCAATGTGTAATGAAAACGTCATCATTAACCCAGAGATCTTAAAAAAACAAACTCATGAAAAAATCAACGATGATCCTGATACACATGTGGCAATTGATGTAAATTCAGTCAACAACTTAAAACCTTCACAAAAAAATATAAAATCTAAATTTATTCCAGTTGTGAGTATTATTTCTGGTCTTCTCATTGTAGTCATTATTAGTTTTTTGATAATTAAAGTTGTCTTTAAAAGCAGCTTAAGTAAATATAAAACCCTTTCTAAAAAACAACTGGGTCAAGAACAAATTTACTATAATAAGCAAAAAATTATTTTAGATATTTCAACAGAAGACTCTGTTGATTTAAAAACTGAAGCTTCTGATGAGTTAAAAAAAACCACGACCCGAAGTCAATCAAGAGTCAACCAGTCATTACAAGCAAAGCGTTATAACCACTCAAAACAATATTCTGACTATATAAAAAGATACTCTAAATTACCAAAAAATATTCGAGAAGTTTATGAATCATTTAAAATCGATCAAATAAAAGGAACTCGGGAGTTGATTATACAATATATCAATACCACACCTGAACATAAGTACATCAGTAATATAATTTTGTCTGAACTGTACTCTTACTTAAGTTATATTGAAAATAAACCCGAGTTAAATACCTTTGCTATTGAGAATTTAATAAAACTAAACAATTCATATCCAGAAACAGCTGAATGGCAACGCTCTATGGCTTTTGCATTGTATTGCAAAGAAGACTATAAAAAAGCCTATCAACAGGCTTTACTTATTAAAGATATTTTTCAAAATGATCCTATTGTTCAAGCTACTTATGCAATGTTGGTTTATCGCTTAAAAAATAAAGATCAAGGAAGAACTCTTTTACATAGAGCTTATCTTATCTCACCAAAACATTATCTTGTTAATCATTTTTATAGTGATCTCTTGTTTGAGGCAAAAGAATACTCAAAAGCTGCAACACTTTATAAAAAAATGGTCTTTTCAAAAAATGTTCACCCAGAAATTATTAAAAAAGCCATTTATGCTTACAACCATGAAAATGAATGGGCAGCTTTAGCAAAGCTATACCAAGAAAACTCCAACTCATCTGATGATACTGTAATTAAACTTAATTTAGCCAAAGCGCTTTCTAGATCAGGTAAATCCACAGAAGCTTTGAGAGTTTTAAATGACTTAAATATTGAAAAATTAGATAACAAACAACGCTACACCTATCTATTTGAACAAGCTTATGCACATTATATCAATAAAAACTATCTTCAATCCAACAGACTTTTTTTAGAGGCAGATAAAGCTTCTCCTAATACACTGATCAATTTAAAGTATATTGGCAACTCATATTTTAGATTGGGCCGATATTATAATGCAATAGATTATTATCAACGCGCATATAAATTAGAACCTAATGAGGCTTTGCAAAAAAATATCGCGCTGTCATATTATGAAAGCAAGCAATATGAAAATGCCATCAATGAATTTTCTATATTATTGAAAGATAATCAAAATAACTTTATTTTCACCTTTTATCTTGCAAAAGCTTACTTGAAACTCAAACAAGATAAAAAAGCTTTGGATTATGCTAAAAAAGCTCTGGCTTTATCAGAAAAAAATTCACAAATAAAAATCTTCATCAGAAATTTAGAAAAACAAATCGCGTCTAATAATAATTTAAAAAACTCTAAACAAGATAAGAAGAAACTAAAAGAATAAAAATATTTTCTTATAACTGTGTGTATGCAATTGTTTTATAAATTAATTTACAAGCTGTAATTTCAGAATATAAAGGTATTTGACTAGGACAAATCTCATTAAAGTCAGCACCTACAAGCGTGTGTCTTGCACATGTTTTTCTAATTAAATTTAATGCATCAAACCAACCCAAACCACCCGGTTCAGGAGTTCCTAAGCCTGGAACAACAGATGGATCCAAACCATCTAAATCAAAACTAAGGTAGACATTTTCTGTTTTAATTTGACTAAGAACTTTGTCAATCCAATTTGGGTTTTGATGGACTTCTTCTGAGTACATTACATCAAGCCCCTCACTTGACTCAATTAATTGAAACTCTTCCTTATCGATGCTCCGAATACCTACAGAAACTATAGGTAATTGCCCCAATAAACGCTTCATTACACAAGCATGACTTAATTGACTGCCTTCATAACTTTCTTTTAAATCTGCATGAGCATCAATATGCAATAGGGTAATATTATCTTTATATTTTTCAACAAAAGGGGGCACTGTACCTACACTGATTGTATGTTCCCCACCCAATGAGATAACACATTTATTTTGCTCTAGAAGCCGAGAAACATGTTGGTTGATTGTTTTAACGATATCCTTACTTTCTGCTTGATTAAAATGCTCAGGGTCTTTCCCTAATGACCAATCTGTGAAAATACCGGAGTGACAAGGCTCTGTTTTTGTCTCAGTATCAAAATACTCTAGTTGAGTACTGGCTTCTACAATTTTATGAGGTCCAAATTGAGTCCCTTTCATGTATGAAGTCGTTTTCTCCATTGGAATGGGTAAAATAACGTATTTAGAGTCTTCAAGAGAAAAATCGCTTTCTTGACCAAAAAGAAACTGCATTTTTTCTATATTTTTGATATCGGCTTGCATAAGGAATGTCTTTAAGGTTATTTCCAAGCTTTATCAACCATTTTTAGGAATTGTGAGACTTTTTATATGGATGGATTTTCTATTAAAACTGCAAAAGAACTGTATGGCATAGATTCATGGGGAGCAGGCTACTTTGACATAGACTCAAAAGGCTATTTATCGGCCATGCCAACTAAAAATGTGAAATCAAGTATACCGCTGACGCAAGTTTTAAAGGAAGCCCAGAAAAAAAATATTTCAACGCCCATTTTATTAAGATTTCCTCAAATTTTACATGGTCAAGTTCAAGCCATTAACAATGCTTTTGCAACAGCCATAAAAGAATACAAATATAAAAATCAGTACACTCCCGCTTATCCAATTAAAGTGAATCAAAAAAAGAGCGTTGTGGATGCTATTATGGAAGCCGGTTATAGCAACTCAATCAATATTGAAGTAGGGAGCAAAGCCGAAGCGGTAGCTTCTTTTGCCTTAAAGTTGAATAAGAAAGCGATGACCATATGCAATGGCTTTAAAGATAAAGACTATTACAATATCATGGCGACAGGTGAAAAACTGGGTCGCAATATGTTGGCTGTGATTGAAAAACCGTTTGAACTGGATGGTTTATTGCAACTTAAAAAAGAGAAAAAAGCTATTCCTTCTTTAGGTTTTAGAATTAAGCTTGATGCTAAGGGCTCTGGCATGTGGCAAAAGTCAGGTGGGAGTGCCAGTAAGTTTGGTCTTTCAATGAGTCAGCTTTTGCAAGCTATAGAGTGGCTTAAAAAACATGATTTAATTGAGCATTTAAAAATGTTTCATTTTCATATTGGTTCTCAAATTACAGATATTCGTAAAATCAAACAAGCCATCAGAGAAGCGGCTAGAGTTTATGCAAAATGTAAAAAAATAGGTTTAGACTTGGAGTTTCTCAATGTTGGGGGAGGTCTGGGAATTGATTATGATGGAAGTAAAACTTCTTCAGATGCTTCAGTTAACTATGGCGTACAAGAGTATGCCAATGATGTGGTTTACAATGTTTTAGAGATTTGTAATGACGAACAAGTATCTCATCCACAGTTAATCTCCGAAAGTGGTCGTTTCTTAACAGCGTATCATGCCGTATTGCTGGTTGATGTTAGAGATCAATACCATGAACGTTATATCAACCCACCTAAGTTTAAAAAACAAGAGAGTAAAATTATTCAGGATATCTTGTATATTGATGAAAATATGACCGCAAAAAATTTTCGTGAGTTTTATCATGACAGTTTGGTTAAAAAAGATGAATTACAAGCCATGTTTCATTTAGGTCTGTTATCAATTGAAGATAGATCTAAAGGAGAATGGCTATTTTGGGCGATCGCAGAAAAAGCTGTCAAATACAGTCAAAATGCAAAATACATAGCAGATGAATTTGTTGAGCTTAGAGAGCATTTGTATGAAAAGGTTGTATGTAATTTTTCATTATTTCAATCACTTCCAGATCATTGGGCTTTGGATCAGTTATTTCCAATCATGCCAATTTCACATTTACAAAAAAAACCGACACAAAAAGCAACACTTGTCGATATAACATGCGACTCAGATGGAGAAGTTGATAAATTTGTTGATCTAAAAGATATTAAATCTTACTTAGATATTCATCAAATTGATGACTACAAAGATTATCACTTGGCTTTTCTATTTGTAGGAGCCTACCAAGATACCATGGGTGACATGCATAATTTATTTGGAGAAGTCAATGAGTTATCTGTCACAATCAACAAAGACAATACAATGAAGATCGATCAAATTTATGAAGGTGAAAAAATTAAAGATACCATCGCAATTTTTGATTACTTTCCTGAAAAAATTATCAACAATCTAAAAAACAAAAATTTAACAGAAAAAGATGAAAGTGATCTGAAAAAAGATATTTTAAACTATTGTAATATGTACACCTACCTTATGGATTAAGGTAGGTCTTATAAAGTAGTTAAGTAATTTTTTTTAGTAATATCCCAGCCCTTAAAATTCTCTTCAAGCTTTTTAGACAGGTTATCTGCAGTAGCTAAAAGGCTAATAGAAAGTTGGTTCTGGTGGATGTGCTTCTTAGCGGCGTCTCTTATTTCATTGATTGATAAAGTATGAATAGCTTTTTTGTATTTAAACAGTCTATCCTCATCTAAGTTGAGCATTTTATGATATAACATTTCTGACATAATCTTTTGTGGTGTATCAACTTTAAATGGGAAAGATTTCATCATATAGTTCTTAGCAAAATCAATATCTTTATCTTCCAATAAATCTCCTTCAACAGCTTGTTGTAAAAGTTCTAGTGAAAGTTTCATTGCATCAACAGTGTCTTTTTCTTCTGGATAAGTATACAAGAACAATGATCCTAAATCTCTATGCAAACTTAAAGATCCATAGGCCCCATAGGCCCAACCTCGTTTAACTCTGATTTCTTGCATGTATTTTGCTTGAAATATACCTCCAGCAAAAGCCATCATAAATGTTTTTAAAGCGTAGTAATCTGGATGTTGATAGTTAAAGCAAGGGTGACCAATAAAAAAATGACATTGTGAGCGGTTGGGTTTATCAACAATAAGTAGTTTTTTTTGATTGTTGTATTGATGAGAAATCTTTTTTTCAGGGACATTCCAAAAAGATTGTATATCAAATTGATTGGAAAATAGATCAAGGGTTTTATGAATATGACTGTCTTCTATAGCCCCTGAAAAACCAAAAGTTAAAGGTAAATTTGATATGAAGTTATTGTAACAGTCTTTGATATCATGAATACCAACTTGTTCCAGGCTTTCTAATGTTCCCCATGCTTGGTCAGCATAAGGATGATCTGCATAAATTAAGTTTAAAAACCCTTTTTTAGCTAATGATGCATCGGATTCTGAAGATTGTTTTAATTTACTTTTGGTTTTTGATACAAGCTTTTTAAATTCGTTTTCTGACAACATAGGTTCTGATAATGCAGACAAACATAAATCTATAAGCTGAAAATAATTTTTACTTAAGACTTCTCCCTCTAAAGCTATACTATGATTACCAACAGACACAGAAAGAGAAGCACCCATCGCATCTATCTTTTCATTAAAACTTTCTTCATCATAGCGAAGGGTTCCTCTAAGGAGCATTTGAGCCATCAGATACAAAACACTTTTATTATTAAGACTTAATTGATCAATATTAAAGGCAATATAAAAATCTACAATAGGGCGATCATGTTTTTCAATATGAATGTAAGGTATGTCCGCATGTTTTTTCCAAGTATAAGTATTCATAATTATTTTCCTGTTTTTGGTTTTGCTAAAAGTACATTTTTTTGATTTTTATTCAAATAAGTCTTTGCTACACGCATCACATCTTGAGCCGTAACGTTATTCAGTTTTTCCATTTCTTTAAATAGCTCTCTAAAGTCTCCAAAAACAGTTTGATAGAAGCCTAAGGCTTGTGCTTTATCATCAGCAGTAGAGAAATTACCCCAAAACGAGGCTTCAACAATATTTTTTATTTTTTCTAATTCTTGTTCGGATACTAAAGTATTTTGAACAGTATCAATTTGTTTTTGAATATAGGGTTCTATATCTTTATGTGATTTTTCACCTTGTAAAGTGAATGCAAAATGAATTAAGCCAGGGTCCATGGTTTGATCAACCCAGCCAGAGCAGTCATTGCATAAACTTTTTTCTGAAACCAGAAGCTTATCAAAACGAGAACTTTTGCCATCAAATAAAATAGCCATCAATACAGTTAATGGAATATAGTCTTCATGCCGCATAGAAGGTGCTTTAAAAGCCCAAATAAGCTTTTCTGAAGCAATGGTTAAAGAAAGTTCTTTGTAACGTTCTTCGGTTTGTTTTGGCTCAATAATATTTGGATTACGCTTAATCTCTGAAGCTTGCATGTGGCCATAATACTGAATGATTTTTTTTACGATTGTGTCTTTATCCAAATCACCTACAAAAACCAAACAAGCATTATTAGGCGCATAGTATTGTTTATAAAAGTTCATACAATCTTGCAGGGATATAGACTTAATATCTTTCATCCAACCAATAATAGGCCAATGATAGGGATGCTGTGTAAAGCATAGTTTGTATAATTCTTCGTACATGGTGCCAGAAGGAGAGTTATCAACCCTAAATCGACGTTCATTGACGACAACTTCTCGTTCGCTGTTCAATTGATGTTCATTGAGAACAACATTTTCCATTCGATCTGCTTCTAATTTTACAGAAATATCAAAAGCTTCTTTAGGAAGACATTGTCTATAGTAAGTCCAATCTAGATAAGTACCTGCATTGATGGATCCACCTTCTTGCTCTAAAATTTTATCAAACTCACCTTCCTTGTAATTGCTGGTTTCTTTAAACATCAAGTGTTCAAACAAATGTGCAATCCCGGTGATGCCTTCTTTTTCATCTTTTGATCCAACAGAAAACCATGAGTGATAAGCAAAAACAGGTACTGAATCATCAGGTAAAAATAAACATTTAAGACCATTGGAAAAGTCTACTTCATGAATATTTAGTTGTTGATAGCTGTAGTTTTTTTCTTGGCTTATTTGCATTTTTTCCTTGGGTTTCAAATTGAATGATAAGTCAAAAGCATAAATTATTTTCTTATACTTGCAACCGATTTAGGTATTTTTAATGTTTTAATGAACTTTAAATAGTTTTGAAGCAATTGTTCTTCTTGATTCTTTCTACACGTGAATGTGATTGTATATTCAAGATCTTCAGTCTTAAAAATAGTGGTTCTGATAATTCTTGGGTCATTAAGAGCTTCATACTTTGAGCGCAACTCAATGGCAGGATACCCAGAAACCTTAATATCAGTCTCAGATAGATGTTTAAATTCAGACAAGAGTGTACTGAGTTGTTTGTTAGCTAAATAAGCCAACTGTTCAAGATTAAGTTTGGAAGAGGGTTGAATAACAAAATTAATATTAGGTTTGAATATAGGGTCATCTATATCCATCAAAATACTCAATTGCGTTTGAAATGTTGCTTCTTCAGAAACTTTCCAAGACTTAGGATGTTTAAAGCTAAAAAAGAATGAAGGATGTTCATACTTTGTCCAAAACCAAGTACATGCTTGCAATATCACCAGTACTGAAAGGCAAAAACAAAATCGCAACACATTTTTTTTAAAGGATGAATTAAACAAATGCATCGAAAATTATTGGGTTTTACTGGGTTTGGTCAGCAGTTTAAATTCAATTCGTCTGTTTTGGGCTCTACCTTCATCAGTATCATTGTTAGCCATGGGTTTTTTAGATCCATAGCCTTTGACGGCAAGACGTTTAGCATCTAAACCACGCTCAATTAAATAATTTTTAACACTCTTGGCGCGAGCCAAAGACAATTTATCATTGTACTCATGTGAACCTATTGAGTCTGTATGACCTTCAATAAGAACAAATAAATCTGGGTAACGTTGCAAGGTTTTGATGGACTGATTCAAGTGGCCATAACTGGTTTTACGAATGGTCGCTGAGTCAAACTCAAAGAAGATATTTTCTATGCGTCCAACAAAAGCTTTTAAGTCATTAGGAACTTGATCCGGACAACCATCATCATCTTGATAATCATTTTTTGTTTCCGGTTGAAGAGGGCATTGATCTTGATCATCCATTATACCATCGCCATCGGAGTCCAACATATGTTTTGGCAAAGTGTCTGGACAACCATCTTCATCTTCAAATTGATTGATTGTCTCAGGTTGTAAAGGGCAGTTATCTTTGTCATCCATGATGCCATCACCATCAGAGTCTAGAGTTGACTTATCTACTTTTTTAACCTGTTTGTATTTTGAAGAACTGTTTGTATAAACGGTTAGGAGAAGGCCAGACCAATAGCCTGTATGTGATTTATCAAAGTTATTGATAGCATGAAATTCTGCACGAACCGCCATTTTAGGACTTAAAAAATAACGTAAGCCTAAGCCATAATAAGCAGAGAAATCATAATAATTGAATGCAAATTGATTCACCATGCTTAAATTGCCGGCACCCGCAAGAATATATGGCGCAAATTGATCATGAAAAAAATTGAAGTTGTACAAAGCGTGCCCACCATATAAGTAAACAGTCTGTCTATTGACGCCTCTTCTAGTATTGCTGTACATAAAACTGGTTTCAACTTCAAAAGCAGGACTAAATACATAACCTAATCTGAAACCATAAGCCCAAATATTTGACCATCGATCACTATTTGATGTGAAGGTTTGTTCAAATCCTTCATAATAGGCGCCAAAGCTGGGCGAAAACGTAAAACCACGCTCAGGTCTGTAAAAATATGAGCTTTCAGATACTTCTGGTTTGGAAGGACTTTGCTCTTGAGCAGAGCTTAAAAATGGAAAAAATAACAGAAAAAATAACAAAATTGAGTATTGTTTCGTTTTATTTTGCATTTTCATCGTATATATTACTTGTAAAGCTTAGGCAAAGGATAAATAAAGCAAAATGAATTTGAACTCAGTACCCATATTTGAACATTATGAAAATCAGCTGTCAGAGTTGGCCGTTAAAACAGCACATTCTAAAGGCAGAAAAATTACCGAAGATTCTGCTGAACATAGAAGTTTATTTCAACGTGATCGTGATCGTATCTTACATTGTGCCGCTTTTAGAAGAATGGAGTATAAAACCCAGGTTTTTGTGAACCATGAAGGCGATCATTACCGTACACGGTTAACCCATAGTCTTGAAGTTGCACAAATTGGTAGAACTGTAGGCAGAGCCTTAAAACTCAATGAAGATCTAATTGAAGCTTTGGTCTTAGCGCATGATCTTGGGCATACACCCTTTGGTCATGCCGGTGAAGATATGATGGCAAAATTGATGCTAGACTATGGTGGTTTTGAGCATAATGCGCAAAGCTTAAGAATTGTCGACGTTTTAGAGCAGCGCTATCCCAATTTTAGGGGCTTAAATTTAAGCTTTGAAGTTAGAGAAGGCATTATAAAGCATTCAGCCAATTGGCAAAAAGATAAAATTCCAAGTGAGCTCTTACCTAAAGAACATCCTTCATTAGAGGCGCAGCTCATTGATTATGTTGATGAAATTGCTTACAATAATCATGATATTGATGACGGCTTGGCTTCTAATATGATTGATATTGAAGATCTAAGAAGCGTTTCATTGTGGCAAATGGCTGAAAAATCAGCACAAAAAAAATATCCAGATGTAGCTTGGCCCGATAATAAATATGTGTGCATTTCCAGTATGATGAGTATTTTGGTTTCTGATCTGATTGAGCAAACACAAAAGAATATTAAAAACAGTGGGGTACAAAACTATCATGATATTCGTGCGTATAATCAATCCATAGCGGGCTTTTCTTCTGAAATTTATGAGAACAATCAAAAACTTAAAATATTTTTGAGAGAAAAACTGTATTCGCATTATCGTGTGGTCAGAATGGAAGAAAAAGCCAAAAGAATTATTACAGACTTGTTTCATACTTTTTTTCAAAGACCTGGGCAAATTCCATCAGACTTTATACAAAAGCACCCTGAACCCAACAACACAGCAAGAATGGTATGTGATTATATTGCTGGAATGACCGATAGATTTGCAACACAAGAGCATGTGAAGTTATTTAATCCTCAAGCTAAAGTATAATAGGCTTCTTTAAAAAGAATAGTCATTAAAACATAGAATTCGGGCGTAAAAAAAATGCATCTTTACCGGTTCAAACAGTTGGCAGACAAAGCCAACCAAAACTCATTGTACAAGTAGTATTTTTTCTTACTTGAAAAGCTATTGTCCTAAGTTTTATTGCTATAACTATAGACCTAATCGAAAGAGCAAATGTACCAGATATTTTTTTAACGGCGGGTAAAAACATGTGTCCATACGCCAGGTGACGCGAGTCCTACGCCATGATGGGTATAATCACAGTTTTCTAAGTTGAATTTATGGCCTGGACTATCAATCCACGCCTGCAAAACATCTATGCCTTGCATGGAGTTGATGGCAATGTTTTCTGCCGCCTCAACATAAAAAACATTATAATTGGTCAATCTATCCCAAAACTGATCACCATTTAAACCGACATGAGAAAAGTAGCTGTTTTGTTGCATGTCTAAACTATGCAATTGAGCTACAGTATGCAAATCATCAGCCCAGATTAAATCTTCCGTGCAACCTATATTTTCTCGGTGTTGATTGGCCCGCAGAATAAAATCATCTATACTGCTCTGTTCTTCAGGTGTTATGGCATAGCTTGGATACGGGTAGGATGATTTTGAACATGCCGCCAAAGATAAAATCAGCGCAAAAAATAATAAAATGTGACCTTTACAAGAATTAAAAATCATCACTTCATTTTACGGCATAATATCATTTAAATCCAGTTGAGAGTTTTGTGTCTGATCCAAACCTTCAGTATCCATTTGTGCCAACTGCAATTTTCCAGACATCTCATCATTGACCGCATGCCATTCAGTGTAAGCATCAATGACCCAGATACCGGATTCACGGGTACCATTACCAGAAGACTTTCTTCCACCAAAGGGAAGGTGGGCTTCAGCACCGGTTGTTGAATTGTTGATAGAGCTCATACCGGCTTCAATTTCATTTTTAAATTGGTAAGCATACATTCTGTTATTGGTGTAAATTGCTGATGACAAACCGTAAGCTGTTCCGTTAGCAACATCAATGGCTTCATTGATATCTTTTACCGATAATATTCCTACGGTAGGTCCAAACACTTCATTCTGAGCAATCCAATGCTTAATCTTGACGTCTGTCCACACGGTTGGCCAGACATAAAATCCCTGTTGGGGATCATGCTTGAAAGTATGAGGTTTATTATCTTGGGTAATTCTTTGCTGGCCATAGGCCAAAGTTGGTCCATTATTTTCTTTAGCCTGTTCAAAGTGTTCAAAAAAATGAGTCATATAATGCTCTTCAATCATTGGACCATACAAGGCTGTTTCATCCAGTAAAGGGTTGCCTATGTGAATTTGTTTTACTTTTTCAAGAAAGCGTTGGGTAAATTCTTGTTCAATGCTGTGATGGACAATAATATTGCCTGCTGATGTACATCTTTGACCGGCTGTACCAAAAGATGACCATAAAGCACCCTCAATGGCCAAATCCAAGTTAGCATCTTCCATGATAATCAAAGGATTTTTACCGCCAAGTTCTAAAGAAGGATTATGTAAATTACGGCCACAGATTTCACCCACTATTTTGCCAACTCGAGTAGAACCGGTAAATGAAACTTTATCAATTTTACCCGCATCCACGTAATCCAAGAGTTTCTGTCCTACCTCACCATTGCCATGAATAACGTTGAGAACACCTTTAGGTAAGCCTGCAAGGCTACATAATTTAGCAAAGACATAGGCAATAGCAGGTGCTTCTGGAGGGGTTTTCCAAACAACTGTATTGCCGGCCAATAATGCTGGAATAAACTTCCATGAAGCTACCGCGATTGGAAAGTTTGAGGGTGTAATAATAGCAACAACACCATAGGGACGTCGGTAAGTGTATAACTCTTTATTGCGCATTTCAGAAGGAACCGTTTGTCCATACAAACGCCGACCTTCACTTTGAAAAAAGTGACAGGTATCAATGGCCTCTTGCACTTCTCCACGCGCTTCTTTTAAGGTCTTACCAATTTCACGTGTTACCAGGTAAGATAAAGTTTCTTTATGTTCTGTCAATAACTCACCAAGTTTACCTATTACTTGCGCTCTGACTGGCGCAGGTGTGTTTTTCCATAGTTTTTTTTGCTGATTGGCGGCATCTACAGCATTTTTAATGATATCATCGCTGGCTTGATACACTTGCCCCACAATATCTCTTAAGTCTGATGGGTTGCGTGAATCAAAGCTTGCATCACTGGTGATATCTTCACCCATGATGATGTTTTTACAGACAATGGTTTTGCCATATTGATTGTTACATTGTTCTGAGTCAGTATAATTTAACATGATTGATCTTTCTTGCTGGTTTCAATTTAAAATTAAAGTTGATCATGAGCCTTTTTAAAGATTTGAAGCGCATGATCTGCATTTTGTTGCGTAAAGTCTAGGTGACAACGTAAACGCACACTTTTTTCACCGCAACCTAACATGATTGCACCTTGATTAAAAACATGCTCTCTAAAGGCATCTCTTTGCTCGGCGTCTTTAAAGTCAAAGGCAATCATTAGACCTTTGCCTCTTAGATTGCTTAAATGAGGGCTAGCATCAACAAAATCTTGAAGCTGCGTCATAAAGTATTGGCCCATGCTGTTAACATTATCCAGAAGTTTATCCTCATGAATAATATCTAACATTTTTTGCATACGCATGATATCTACCAGGTTACTGCCCCAAGTAGAATTGATTCTACTAGACAGTTCAAACACATTGTTTTTAACTTCATCTACTCGCGTTGAAACAGCACATCCGGCAACTTGAGCCTTCTTACCAAAAGCAATAATGTCAGGTTTGATTGAATAATGCTCAAAACACCACATTTTACCGGTTAAACCTAAACCTGTTTGAACTTCATCAAAAATCAACATAAACTCATGTTCATCCGCCAGTTTTCTTAAGGCTACAAAAAACTCATCTCGAAAATGATTATCTCCACCTTCACCTTGGATGGGTTCAATAATAAGGGCTGCAATATCATTGGGATTTTGATCTAAAGCCTGTTTAATTTCGTCAAGTGCTTGTTGCTCAACTTTAATGCATGCTTGTAGGTTATCTTCATTAAGGGGAAAGTTAAGGGCAGGAGGTGTGACTCTTGGCCAATCAGTAAATTTAGGGAAGTTCATGTATTTTTTAGGATCGTGGGTATTGGTTAAAGACAAAGTATACCCTGAACGGCCATGAAATGCTTTTTTGAAGTGAATGACTTTACTCCCAACTTCACCGCTTATGCCTTTTGCTTGATTTTTTCTGACTTTCCAATCAAAAGCGACTTTTAAAGCATTTTCTACACCTAAGGCACCACCTTCAATAAAAAAGAAATGCTTGAATGCTTGTTGATGATTGGCAATTTTGTCAAATGTTTCTATAGCTGCTGCAAAATCTTGTGTATAGACATCAGACAAAGAAGGTCTATGAATGGCAATCTCACCCAACTTTTCCTTAAAAGCTTTTGTATTGAGTTTTGGGTGATTAAATCCAATGGGTTGTGAGGCAAAAAAAGAAAACAAATCTAAATAGTCTTTATTGGTTCTAGCATCACGAATGTAGGCACCATGACTATTGGCTTGATCAAAAACAATAGGCAAGCCATCGGCTAAAATATAACGACTAAGCGTTTTATGAACATTGTTAGGGTCTATTTTTATTTTTGATTCTGGCTGGGTAAATATTTCTTTTAACATGAAGCGTATACTATAGCGCTCTTTTATGAAGGTCAAACTTGCTCAGAAAAACATTGTTTTTTAAACTAGCGATTATTTGCATTTAACTGGCTTAAAAACGATTTTCATTGTCTTTCTAAAAGAGCTTGGTTAATTTAGGCTTTAGTTATGGCCTTACCCAAATCTGTATCTGAGCAGTACAAAAAATTAAAATCCGCATTGCATGAACATAATTATGCTTACTATGTTTTGGATGATCCAAAAATAAGTGATCGCCAATATGATCAAATGTATAAAGATCTCATCAGTATAGAAGAGAACTACCCAGAGTTAATTGGCCCGGATTCGCCATCACAAAGAGTTGGGGGGAAGCCTTTAGATAACTTTACAAAAGTGACCCGTGCAGAAAAAATGATGTCTTTGGATAATACTTATTCTAAGGAAGAACTCAGCGATTTTCATCAACGTTTGCTAGATCAACTGGGTTTGGAAGCCAATTCTGAACTTGAATATGTGTGTGAACCCAAAATTGATGGTTTGGCTATTGAATGTATCTATGAAAACGGTATTTTTAGTGTAGGGGCAACTCGTGGTGATGGTTGGGTAGGAGAGGATGTTAGCCAAAACTTAAAGACTTTAAACTCTATTCCTTTACAACTCAGGCAAGGTTTCAATAAACAAAAGTTGGTAGTAAGAGGGGAAGTGTATATCGATAAAAGTGATTTTATAAAGCTTAATCAACAACGCATGCAACAACAAGAATCACTTTTTAAAAACCCGCGCAACGCTGCAGCAGGTTCTTTAAGACTTTTAGATGCAAAAATCACAGCCAAAAGGCCTTTAAAGGCTATTTTTTACCATCTTATGAGTGATGAAACACTAATAGGCCAAACCCATGCCCAAAATTTAGAGCAACTAAAACAACTCGGTTTTCCTAGTCATAAAGATTACAGTATATGCAAAACAATAAACGAGTTGTTTGATGTTATTGAGCTATGGAAAGAAAAAAAAGAAAGTTTACCCTATGAAATAGATGGTTTGGTTATAAAAGTTAATCAAATTAAATTACAACAAGAAGCTGGATTTACGGCCAAATATCCTAAATGGGCCATTGCCTACAAGTATGAAAGTGAACAAGCTTATACTCAAATTTTGGATGTACGTTTTCAAGTAGGGCGGACAGGCGTTTTAACTCCTGTTGCTGATTTACAAAGTATAGAGCTGGGAGGGACTACCGTATCCAAAGCCAGTCTGCACAATTTTGAAGAAATTCAACGCAAAGATATTCGATTAAATGATTTTGTATGGATAGAAAAAGCAGGTGAAATTATTCCTAAAGTTATGCAAGTTGACCTTGAAAATCGTTCTAAGCAAGTTAAAAAAATCAAAATCCCTGAAAAATGTCCTGTTTGTCATTCCCCAGTGGGCAAACTCTTTGAAGAAGATGTCGCTGTACGCTGTTTAAATGGATTTAATTGTCAGGCCCAGCTTAAGGAATCTGTTCGTTATTTTTGTTCAAGACAGGCATTTAATATTGAGAACATTGGGCCTTCATTGATAGATCAATTGATAAATTACAAAAAAATCACAAATCCAGGTGATTTATTTGCATTAAATGTTGATGACTTAAAAGACTTAGAGCGCATGGGAGAAAAATCAGCTCAAAATGTAATCCATTCAATCACCGAAGCTAAAAAAAATATTACTTATGCTAAAGTATTAACTGCTATTGGCATACCCTTGATGGGTAATGTTGTGGCCAAGTTAATTGCAAAAGAAACAAAAAGTCTAAAGTCTTTATGGGAAAGATATGTAATCACTGATCAACTTGATCAATTAGAACATATCCATGGTGTTGGTCCAAAACTGATTGAGTCCATTAAAAAATATTTTCATCAAGACTATGCTAAACAGCTATTGCAGACCTTACTTGATCAGGGCATTAACCCAAAAGATGTTCAAAACCAGCCAGAGGATACAAATCCTTCTTTTAAAGATAAGATTTTTTGTATCTCTGGAACACTGAGTGTTTCTCGCGATCAAATGAAAGAAAAAATAGAGTCTTTGGGTGGCAAAGTCAACTCTAGTATCAGTAGCAAAACAGATTATCTTTTAGCAGGAGAAAAAGTAGGGCAGAATAAACTTTCTGCAGCTCAAAAGTATGGAACACGCATCATTAATGAAAAAAACCTTCAAGAAATGATCCAACACTCATAAATTAGTATTCAAGATAATTTTGTTCTAAAAAACTCTGGAGTGCTTTTTTCAATTGATACGCATCAATGTAACCAGTTAATCTTTTTTGTTTGTTTTGTTGTTGATCCAATAGAATGATACTTGGGAAAGCATTCACTCTAAAAGTACGCATCATATGGTTGGAAAGTTTATTCGGTTGAGTGGCATCTACTTTAAGAGGAATATAATTTTGACCAATCATGGATTGAACATTTTGATCAGAAAAAGTATTGATTTCCATTTGTCTACAGGGCATGCACCAATCAGCAAAAAATTCTATAATTAAAGGTTTGTTTTCTGCTCTTGCTTGTTTAAAAGCAGGCTCTTTTGCACTATGCCATTGAATTTCATTGTTATGTTTTGCAGCAGCATATTTTTGTTTACTATTGATAAGAACTGAAACTTGAGGAAAAATAAAAATGTACAAAGCCAAAAAAAATAAACTCGCCCAAAACATTTTTACGCCAAAGACCAGTTTTTTTTTGAATGAAGGGTTAACTTTAAGAGTACTGAATAAAGGTTCTGTTTCACGCCACAGAACATAAAAGAAATATATTATCGCAACTTTATAAAAAATAGCGTTGATGTACAGTTCCGATTGTAAGTACCATAAGGTAAAAACAACAATAATATAAAAAGGTATGGTTAAGTGCTTAAAATTATTGATCATTATTGTTGTTTGTCCAGACGAAAGGCTTTATCTTATTGGAATACATTTAGTTTTTATTATAAATCATGTTCAAACAGTTTACGAAATCTTTTTTAGATAAATAAAAAAAAGAATATGAATTCAAGCATTTATATCTGTTTTTTGATAAAAAATACTTGTTTTTTATTTCATTCAAACATATTATAAATATATTAGATACTTACGATTATCATAATAAACCAATGACAACACACGTGGAGATAAAATGGCCTTTACCAAAGCAACGATTGTAGAAGAAATTTGTGAAAAAATTGGATTGCCCAAAAAGGATGCAACAGATGTTGTTGAGTTTTTATTTGATACCATGAAAAATTGCTTAATTGATGGAGAGTCTTTAAAAATTTCTGGTTTTGGATCGTTTTTGGTTCGTAATAAAAAAGCTAGGCTGGGAAGAAACCCGCAAACCGGTGAAGCTATGGAAATTTCTGCAAGACGGGTTGTAACCTTTAAAACCAGTCAAGTACTTAGAGATATTCTTGATGAAGAAGAGTCTGAGCGGGCTTATGGTTATGATGAGTTTGCTGATGAAGATGAGTAAGCAAAAATTCTAAATTTTTCCCTATAAATTTACAGTTAAACTGACTTGATTATTCTAAATCATCTTGTTGCTTTATAGACTTAAAAAAATATCTGTCTGAATAAAAGTAGTTTTAAAAAATTTTTTCTCATATAACAAAAAACCCTCTTTAAGATAAGTCCTTAAAGAGGGTTTAATCAAAGTAGGTCTTTACTTAAAAACTTACTTTTTTCTTTTGCTTGTTTTCTTTTTAGCTGTTTTTTTCTTGGTAACTTTCTTTTTAGCTTTTTTCTTAGCTACCTTCTTTTTAGCTGTTTTTTTCTTAGCAGCTTTCTTTTTAGTTTTTTTCTTAGCTACCTTCTTTTTAGCTTTTTTCTTGGTTGCTTTCTTTTTAGTCTTTTTCTTAGCTACTTTCTTTTTAGCTTTTTTCTTAGTAACTTTCTTTTTGGCTGTTTTTTTCTTGGCAGCTTTCTTTTTAGTCTTTTTCTTAGCTACTTTCTTTTTAGCTGTTTTTTTCTTGGCTACTTTCTTTTTGGCTTTTTTCTTAGTCACCTTTTTTTTAGTTGTTTTCTTCTTCGTTGCTTTTTTCTTTGGCATTATAAATCTCCATAAATTAATTGTGTAGGTTAATGTTAGATTCTTTTATTATAAGAAAAAAAAATTATCTTTACAACAATTTATCCAATGTTTTTACATTTATTGTTGTAACTCACCCGAGTATTATTTTTTTATAGCATTAATGAAAGTAAAGTTGTGTGACTATTTTCAATAAACAAACTTAAGATTGTATAGGCAAAGGCTAATATTTAGCTTATACTATCTACTGTTGCATGAATAAGTTACAAAATAAACTGATCAGCATTTTTATCAATAGATTTTCTGGCAAAGTCACATTAAGATCGCAAGAAAAGCAAAAAGAATTGTTTTTTAAATATGGTGAGATCATTTTTGCTCATAGTCATGATGATAAAAACTTATTCTTAGAAATATTACTCAGTCAGATTCAATTAAAAAAAAAAGATATTGAAGACCTTGAAGCTTTCAATACTATTGATGAGCAGCAAAAGTACATTCTTAAAAACAATATTTTGAATGCAAAAGATATTTTTTTAAATCGACAAAAAATTGTAGAGGAAAGTTTATACAGTACATTTTTTGAAAGCTATGAAAATATTACAGTTGAAAAAGAACAACTTCAATCTCCATTAAGTTTTGATATTCAAACATTTCCAATTGTTTTAAGGTTTATTGAAAAATATGCTCAAAAAAATGATCTTATTGATAAGCAGCAAGAACTTTATCTTTCTGATCATCATAAAGATATCTTTGCCAATATAAAATTAAAAACAAACTTCAGAAAAGTTCTTGATTTACTAAATCAAAAAAAACAAAGTTTAGAGAGCTTGCATATTGCTGAAAAATCAGGAGATATCTATACATTTCTTTATTTTTTATTTATTTTAGGTTTTATCGGTCAAAACACCAAAGCTACAGATGTTGAAGCTTCGCAAATATCAAAGTCTGAGTTTGATTTAAATACAGTTGACGACTTAAAAGAAAGACAAGTAGAGCGTCTATTAAAAGCCCCTCCACATATTTTGATTGGTGCAGATAGAAATTTATCTGAAGCCATTCTATATAAAAACACAATTAAACTCATAAAACGATATGATATTTTTTCAAACCTTTCAAAGCATAATTATAAAAAATTTTACGACAATCTGATTAAGTCACTTTATATATTAACTTCTCCAGAGCAGAGTAAAGCTTATTATAAAGCCATAAACAATAATGAAGCTTATACCTTAAAAGAAGATTCAGAGCTTAAAAGCTGTTTGCTTTATACAGAAGCTAAATTTTTCTTTACTGAGAATATGCTTAATGAAGCTTTAGAAAAAGTTAAAAAAGCTATAGAGCTTGCTCCAAAAAATAATAAATTTAAAGTTTTTATGTATGAAATTGTTTTGTATTTTTGCGAGAGAAATCAAAAACAACCTTCAGAAAAAATAGGTCAAGAGTTACACGCAATGCTAGAAGTTGATAGCACAGATAAAGAAGTTCTACTGACCCTTGCACAATACTACAAAATGGTAGGTAAAAAGAAAAAACAGTTGTCTATTTTAGTTGCAGCATTAAAAAATGATCCAGAAGATCTATTGTTAGAAAAACAAGTTATGAGGTTAAAAACCCAACTTGTTAAAAATAAAGCGAATTCATCCGGTATTTTTAAATTAGAAAAAAGTGAAAAAAAATTACCCTTTGCAGGCTTATTTAAGAAAAAAGATTCTAAAAAGAAGAAGTGAAAATTATGTTCATGGCTATACCCAACGATGTAACAGCCTGTTTAAAAAAACTGACTGCCCATGGTTTTGAAGCTTATATTGTAGGTGGCGCTGTCAGAGATAGTTTGATCAACAAAACAACCTATGATTGGGATATTGCTTGCAATGCAAACCCACAGCAGTTGTTATCTCTTTTTCCAAAAGGAATTTTTAAGAATAAAAAGTATGGAACCATCAGTATTTTTAAGAATCCTTTTTCCATAGAAGTTACGCCATACAGGATAGAATCAGATTATGATAACCATAGGCATCCAAAAATAGTTTCTTTTAGTAAAAACCTTCATGATGACCTTCAAAGGAGAGACTTTACCATAAACGCTATGGCTTATGATTATATAAAACATAAGTTGATTGATCCATTCAACGGTTTAAAAGATCTCAGTGCAAAGCAATTAAACACAGTCGGTTTGGCAAAAGAGCGACTCAGTGAAGACTATTTACGTATTTTAAGAGCAGCTCGCTTTGCAACGAGACTTAACTTAAAAATAGCAAAAGATATCGTCGATGCATCCAAAAACTTATCAACAAAAATCACCAGAATTAGCCAGGAAAGAATTGGTGCAGAATTTTTAAAAATATTTGAAGCAAAAAGCAGCGTCACAGCCTTAGATTTTTGCAATCAAACACAACTTACACAATCTATCTTTTTTCAACATACAAAAGTTAATTCAAAGGCCTTTTCCAAAGTTTTATCTAAGGACTATCAAGCGGTGTGTCGACTGTTAAAGGTTTTAAATAATAATATTGATCAAACATCCAAAACAATACAGCAATGGTCATGGCAAAAAATATATCAACATAAACTTAAACACTTACAACTTTGTTTAAAGTATTATCAGCCGTCTAAAAAATCTTTAAGCTTAAAGCATGAATTTTTATTAAATTTAGAACCCCTGCGTCTTGATGACTGGCAACAAATCTACGAGTTCTTATATGAGGGGTATGAGAGTGATTATATTAAAGAGCTTAAATTAATGCTTAAGCAGCAAAAACTATTTGCTCAGTCTGATTTATCAATTAATGGAGAAGATATTAAAAATATTTTGCAGGAACCACAGTATCACCAACTTATCGGAAAAGCTCTGCATGATTTGACGGAACAAGTTAGGCTTAAAAAACTGACCAACAACAGGCAAGATCTCTTAAGATATATACAGAAAAAATACTCGGTGTCAGTTGACAAATCATCTTGAAAAGATTATCTGGCCATTATGCAGTGGACACTTCCCAAATGGCAAGAAAAACAAAAAATTCTTTATACGGCGGTTAAAATCAGCCAACAAAAAATAGAAGCCATTGTTGAGCAGGCTATAAAAGATCAGTTTTTTCATGAAGCCTTAGCTTATATTTCTAAGCTGGAATCTAAAGATAAACAGCAGGCTTATTTAAATGATATTGTTCGTTATGCTGTTGAGCAAGGTGATCTGTTCTTGTACCGGGCCTGTTCAGATAACGGTTATCAAAGCAATAACTCAGAGCTTAATCTTTTACAGCAAAATGCACAAAAACTTGGAAAAAGTTTTGCGAGTTTAAAATCTGAAGAAGACGATGATTCATAGTCTAGATGAACTTAAGAAACCTTTAAATTTTGTAGATCTTTTTGCTAAAACCCAAGATATTCATTTAGAAATAGGGGTTGGCAAGGGTCGTTATCTTAAGGAAATTGCGCAAGATAGGCCGGATTTAAATTTTATTGGCTTAGAAAAATCCATCAAATGGTTTAAAAAAGCAGAAGAAAAAGTTCATAAAAAGTTAGGTCTCAATGATCAAGTTGTATTGATTCATGCCTATGCGGAAGAACTTTTTGGCGGATACCTTGAAGATAAAAGTTTAGCGGCCATTCATATTTTGTTTCCTGACCCATGGCCAAAACGCAGGCATTTGCCCAGAAGAATTTTTAGTACTGATAATATCAAACACTTTCATACAATACTCAGAGATAAGGGCTGTATTTACTTTGCTACAGATTATTTGGAGTATTTTGAAGATGTAAAAAAGTTATTCATGAATGATTTTGTGGAGCAGTTTAGCTTTAAAGTGGTTGAACCTTTTGCATATACAACAAATTTTCAAGCCAAATATCAGTTAGAAAACCGCTCCATGGGATTTGCCATCATTCATAAAATATAGCTATACTATTTTCATGCTCTTGTTAGAAACAAAACGCTTGTTATTAAGGCCTTATAAAGAAGAAGATTGGTCAAGCGTTCATGCTTATGCAAAACTGAAAGATTTTGCGCAATACGATGTATGGGGACCCAATACCGAGCAAGATTCAAAAAAATTTGTTCAGGACTGTATTTTAAAAAATTCAAATAAGAATGCCTATGAGTATGAATTTGCGATCACACTCAAATCTAGCCAAAAACTTATTGGCGGTTGTTCTTTAAGAAAAGTCTGTGAACACAGTCAAGTGGCCAATATTGGTTATGCGGTTAACCCTGACTACCAAAAGCAAGGTATAGCAACCGAAGCGACTTTGACTTTATTAAAACATAGTTTTGAAGCACTCAATGTCCTTCTTGTTTTTGCCTTATGCCATACAGAAAATAAGGCTTCTGCCAAAGTCATGGAAAAGTGCACAATGTATAAAGCTGGAGTTGTAAAAAATTATTTTAAATTAAAAACCGGTCCCGCCGATGCGTTTAGATATGAGATCAGTCGAGATCAGTTTTTATTGCTGCATGTTAACGTATGAAGTAGCTTAATAACATTGTTTGAATTATTAGGATCCACCTCCAAATATTGTGAACTAAATGAACATTTAGATTTTTGATCATTATATTCTGCAAGATTTAATCGCAAAAGAGTTTCATTTTCTGGTGTTAGAATATCAACAAAACTCGGACAAAGTGAAGAGTTATGATCTAAGGTGATTTTTTTATCAATTAATACCGTTGAAATATCTTTAGAGACTGTTTTTTTTGATATAGCACTTTCTGCACTTAAACCACTAATTACTACGATATAGTCGCATGAAAGGTCATCAAAGTCTTTTGCTTGTGTTATATTACTATAAAGAACAGTTAGTGTTAAAATCATTATGTATATAAATTTATTACTCATGATCAAAACTGGTAGCAAAAAAAATGCACTGTGTCAATGATGGTTATTTAATTTAAAGATCTGAAATTGTTTTTAATAATTAAGTTTTCTATAATAACTTAAAACATATTTTAAGCTGTTTTTTTCAATATTTTTAAGTTTACAAGCATGGTTTAAAAAATTTTCATCTAAACAGCTGTTCTCTTGATATGAAGATAACTTTAAAAAACGCACTTGTTCTAAGGCATCAAAACTTTGCGGAATTCTTTTGGTAAAAGACTGTTCGCTTTTGCAGTTTTGTAATTGTTTATTCAATTTTATTTCTAGTTTTTTAACATGTTCTAGTTGCTTATCATTTAAATAGCTTTGCAAAGACAAGCGTTGAGTGTGCCAAAAACTTTTAACTTCATATAGAAGATACTTAAGCTCAGTAAAAGCTTGCAGTTTTGGTAGCCAAACAGCTTGATCATTTTGACTTAAATAAAAACCAGTTCCCAAATAAACCCGATTAGATTTTCTTGCAGCCGGTATAACTTTTAATTGTGGTAAATATGCAATGGGGCTTATTTTTCTTAATTTATTGAGGTAATGAAAATCTTCCGTAGCGTCTTTTTCTACCATTCCACCGGATTTTAAATAAAGCTCTTTGCTCAAACCAAAAGCACTGCCTATAGGGATATAGCTAAAAGCTGATCCTGCATATTTTAAACCTTGGGCCAAGTAGCGTAAATACAATTCATAAGATCTTATTTTATAGTCTTCTTCTCTAGGGCTTAACTGTAAAGTAGGGTGTTCAAAATAACTGGACCAAGCTTGCTGTGCCGGCAATTGTTGTAATTGGTGGATATAATCTGCATGCAGAGGGGTATCGGCATCTAAAGAAACAAGATAAGATTGTGGTTCATCAGGTAAGATATGCTGGCAGGCATAGTCCATGCCTATTTTTCTAGCTTGGCCCACACCGTGAAGCAAGGCCTGCTCTTCATGCAAGATATGAAGGGTAAAGTTGGCTTGGTTTTGAAAAATATTAAGATAGCTTAAACTGTCTTGATTGTTTTTTAAATGTTCTTTGCTTGCATGTTTTGGATGATTGATCACAAATACTGCATGCACTTGATTTTTTTGTAAAACAGTATATCTCATACTGGCTTGCAGACTGGCGAGGGTACTTCCTATCCAATCTCTTTCATTAAAACAAGGTATGACAAAGGCAACACAAAACATCAGTAAAACTTCTTCCTCTTCGCTTGCAAAAACAGTGGATGTTTCTGCGATTGAAGCTCTTATACAAGGAATTCCTTTAAAACACCATACATCCAAGCATTGGGTAAAGGCAGTACTGAATGATTTTCCTTTATTTTTAGCCAATCATGCTTCTAATGAGCGCAAAGCTGCTTCTATTGCTATGGAGTTGGTGGTACGTTATCCAGATAAATTGAGTTTGGTTGCAGTTGCGGTGCAAATCGCTCAAGATGAAATTGAGCATTTTGCTTTGGTGTTTGAAAAAATGCGTAAGCTCGGCTACCCCCTACAAGCTGATGAAAAGTGTAGGTATGCCAGATACATGCACAGACGCGCAGCAGAAGGTGGTCAAGAACGTTTATTGGACCATTTGATGATCAACAGCATGATTGAAACCCGAGGTATGGAACGTTTTGGTTTATTGGCCATTCACCATCCAGAGCCAGAGTGGCAAATGTTTTTTAAACGACTTTCTTTGGGTGAAAAAGGCCATGCACAAGTTTACATTACGGAAGCCAAAAAAATATTTGATCATGACTTGGTAGAGGACACCTATGAAAAATGGTTAAGCATTGAGGCAGAAGCCAGTCAAAATTATCCAGAAACCTATCGCTTATTCACATAAGACCCATACCTATCATGCGCGCATTTAATAAAAACTTGGTTCCCAATCCCAGCCATCACAGCTACCCAAACATTGAAGTTCTGAAAAAGCCACTCAATATTGAAATTGGCTGTGGAGTGGGCAGACATCCTATTTTATGGTCAAAAAAAAACCCAAAGCAAACTTTATTGGCCATTGAAAAGTCTCCGATGCGTTTTAGAAAGTTCAATGATCAGCTTCATGCAATGGATATTAAGAATATTATCCCCATTCAAAGCAATGCTATTTCATTCATTACCCATCATATTCCTCGCAATAGCGTTCAAAATTATTTTTTATTGTACCCAAATCCTTATCCTAAAGAGGGGCAAGCCAACAAACGCTGGCATAACATGCCGTTTATGCAACATGTATTGGATACACTGATTGAGGGGGGACAGATTCATTTGGCCACCAATATGGAGTTTTATGCAAAAGAAGCAGAACACATGATGCAAAGCCAATGGCAGTGTAAGGTTGTTAAGCAAGAGATCTACAATAAAGATAATTTACCCAACCATTACCATACACACTTTGAAGAAAAATATATTTTACGTGGTGAGAGCTGTTACCATTTTAGTTTTCAAAAAATAAAATAATATTAATAAATTATTTATGTTTTCTAATCTTTAGCTTTAGATTTTGCAAAAATGATTGCCACAGTGATCAACACTGAGCCCATTAGCAATTTAAGAATATTGCCTTCTTCATGAAAAACAACAATTGCCGTTAAAATGGTCAATGGAATTTTTAAGTTGTTAAAACTGGCCAATGTTGCATGTTTGACCAAAGTAGCGCCATAATTCCATAAATAAAAACCTACACCAGAAGCAACTGCTCCTAAATAAAGTAAGATCCACCACTGACTATTGTTGATGCTATTGATATGATTTAATTTTTGATTCAAAACAAGAAACATAAAATTGAAAAGGGTAGCTCCAAAAAACAAATAGGCAAAAACCTGAGCTTGTTTAAGCGCACTATACTTGGGTAAGTTTTGCCACCAGTGCTTATAATAAACCTGGCCTAAAGCAAAACAGATATTGGCTGCTTGCACCAGAACAAAGCCTTGGCTCAATGAATATATATTTTCAGAATTGTACACTAAAACAAGCGCTCCGATACAGGCCAAACCAGCAATAATCCAAGCCAACAAAGAAAAACGTTTATGCATCAATTGTGCGCATAAAACAACCCAAAGTGGGGTGGTTATGGTAAACAGAGCCACTTCATAACTTTTTAAGTGCTGATAAGATTGAATATAGAGCGCATACATCAAGCCATATTGAATCATGCCTAAAGCAACAAGTTTTAGTTTATCTTTGTGACCAAGGTTAAAACTTATGAAGGGTAAAAAACATAGTAAAGAGATACCCAAACGCAACATGGCCACAAGACTGCTATCGATACCTACAAGATAGAGCTTGATCAGTGGAAAAGAAAAAGCCCACAAACATGAAACCAGAAATAAATACAACATGCTTTTAGAGCAAATACACTTTTTAAATAAATTATGGTAGGGAATCTTTATGAATTTTAAATTAGAGCGTCCTCTCTGTTTTTATGATTTAGAATGCACAGGGGTCAGTACGGTTAAAGATAAAATTGTCCAAATTTGCATCATCAAATTACATCCAGATGGCACAAGAGACATTTATAAAAAATACATTAATCCAGGCATGCCTATTCCTCCAGAATCGATAGCTGTGCATGGTATAACGGATGAAAAGGTTAAAGACTGTCCACAATTTCCAGACCTAGCGGCAGAGATTTTAGCGTTTTTTGCTGGCGCAGATATTGCTGGTTACAACTCCAATCAGTACGATGTTCCACTGCTCATTGAAGAGTTTGCCAGAGCCAACATGAGTTTTCCACATGAAGACGCCAAACTCATTGATATGAGCGTGATTTTTAGAAAAAAGGAACCCAGAACCTTAACCGCAGCCCTTAAATTTTATGCCAATAAAGATTTAGAAGGGGCACATGATGCACAAAATGATGTTGAAGCCACCATTGATGTGTTTGTGGGTCAATGTCAAAAATACGAAGACATTGCACAAATGAATATCCATCAGCTGCATGATTATTGTACACGTCCGGGTGTGGTGGATTACGGTGGAAAGCTTAAAAAAAATCCGCAAGGCGACATTGTCTTTACCTTTGGCAAACACAAAGATCAACCGGTAAAAAACCATCCAGACTATGCCAAGTGGATGCTGAACTCAGATTTTCCCAGCGATACCAAAAATATCTTACGCAAGCTCATTGAGCTCTAGCCTAAACATTTTATTTTCTATCAAAACTTAAAACGAAGCATCAAAGCTTATATCAGAGACATTGGTGTTCAAGCCTTTTTGATATTCGGTTACTCTTTTTTCAAAGAAATTGGTCAAAGGTTGAACATCTTGCAAAATCATAAATGAAAAAGGATTGCTTACTTTGTAATGCTTGTCATAGCCCAATTGTGTTAAGCGAACATCGGCAATGTGTTGCAAGTACTGTTTCATATCTTTTTCGGTTAAACCCGTCACACCAAAACTTAAGGCATCTTTACAAAACAGCAATTCCGCTTCAATGGCCTCTTCCAACATGGCATGAACCTTTGCTTTAAGCGTTTCTGTAAACAGCTCTGGATATTCTTTTTTGATGACCTCAATCACGGCCATGGCACCATTGATATGCATGCTTTCATCTCTAAACACCCAGTTGGTGGCTGTGGACAAGCCAGGCAATAAGCCTTTGCTTCTTAAAAAATACACATAGGCAAATGAGCCAAAGAAAAATAATCCTTCAATCACAGCTGCAAAACAAATCAAGTTTTCTAAAAAGGCTTGGCGTTCTTCTGTTGTCTGAGTAGCTTGCAATTGGTCAATGCTATCCATGTATTTAAAACAAAAATCGGCTTTGGTTTTGATGCTTTCTATTTGCATGTAGGCAGAAAATGCATCATTTCTTTCTTTTGGATCTGGAATATAATTATCAACCAGAAGCAAGTAGGTTTCAACATGCAGCATTTCGTCAAACAGTTGTTTGCCAAGAAACATTCTATATTCGGGAGAGTTGACGTGTTTATAAAAATTAAGCACTAAATTGTGTGCCACAATGTTATCGGCAGTTGCAAAAAAAGCCACCAAACGTCTGATTAAATGAGCTTCAGAAGGCTGGATTTTATCTCTTAAGTGCTCAATGTCCATTGAGAAGTCTATTTCATCTGTGGTCCAGATGTTTTTGATAGAATCTCTGTACAGTTGAAAAAACTGTGGATACTGCATGGGTCTTAAGGTTAAATTTAATTTTGGGTCAAGAATCATTTTTTATTCTCCTTATCAGTCCAGAAATGACTTACTGACAGCTTTCACAAGACTCTGGGTTTTCCAAAGAGCAGGCAAGCGCTTCTTCACTTAAACGAGCGTCCGGCAAGCTCTGACTGTTTGAGTTCTCGTGCTGCGTGGTTTTGTTGATGCTGGTTTTTGCCCTTGATCTTAAATAATAGGTGGTTTTCACACCCGATTTCCAAGCATACATGTACATGGAAGACAATTTATTCAGATCAGGCGCTTCCATAAATAAATTGAGGGATTGCGACTGACAAACAAAAGCTGAACGAGAAACGGCCATATCAATCAACTGCTTCTGAGAGATCTCCCAGGATGTTTTGTATACATCTTTTATTTTTTGTGGAATTTCTTCAATGTTCTGAACAGACCCGTCATGCATGACAATTTTATCTCTTAGACTGTGTGACCAGAGTTTTTCAGCTTTTAAGGCTTCAATCAGATACTTATTAACTTGCAAAAACTCACCGCTGAGTGTTTCGCGTTTAAAGATATTGGCCGTTTGCGGCTCTATGCTTTCATAGACGCCTTGTATACTGGCAATGGTTGCCGTAGGTGCAATGGCAATCATCAAACTGTTGCGAATACCTTGGTTTTTTACTTTTTCAGCCAAAGCTTGCCAATCATAATTAAGCGCAGGCATGTGTTGTTGATACTCAGAAGCCAGCATGGGTTGCAGCATGGCTTTGGCATATTTAGAGTTGTCAAACTCTTCAAACGATCCAAGCTCTTGAGCAAGTTCAACACTTTTTTCAACCGCGTGGTAATACACACACTCAGATATTTTATCAGACAAAATTTTAGCTTCATCGCTTTCAAAGGGGATGTTCATTTTAAATAAAACATCCTGCAAGCCCATAATCCCTAGACCAATAGGACGCCATTGTTGATTGGAGTTTTTGGCTTTGGCGGTAGGATAGAAGTTGATATCAACCACTCTGTCCAAATATTTTACGGCGGTTTGCGCGGTTTGTTTCAAGCCTTCAAAGTCAAACTCGGTTTTAGACACAACAAAGCTCGCTAAATTGATGCTGCCTAAGTTACAAACAGCAGTGTGCTGTGAATCGGTTACTTCTAAAATCTCAGTGCATAAGTTAGAACTGTGAATGATGTTATTATTTTTACCGGTTTGCGCAGATCTTAAGTTGGCTTTATCTTTAAAACACATCCAGCCATTCCCGGTTTCAGCCAAAGTTTTAATCATCTTTGCATACAGTTCACGCGCCGGAATTTGTTTTTTATAAAGCTCTTGAGCCTCATAGGCTTTGTATTTTTCATTAAATGCTTCACCATACAGCTCATTAAGCTCAGGGGCATCACTGGGGCAAAACAAGCTCCAGTTTTCATTGTTTTCAACCCGCTGCATGAATAAGTCAGAAATCCAAAGAGCAAGGTTAAGGTTATGAGTTCTTCGCTCTTCCGCACCGGTATTGTTACGCAACATCAAGAAGTCTTCAATATCTGCATGCCAGTTTTCTAAATAAATGGCTGCTGCGCCTTTGCGTTTTCCACCTTGATTGACAGCATGCACTGAAGAGTCAAAAACTTTTAAAAATGGAATAATACCATTGCTTAAACCATTGGTTCCTTTGATCAATGAACCGGATGAGCGGACTTTGGTCCAATCAATGCCAATACCGCCAGAAAATTTAGAAAGCTTGGCGCAATCGGTAATGGAACTGTAAATACCATCTAGACTATCATCTTCAACGGTTAACAAGTAACATGAACTCAATTGCGGTCTTTGCGTACCGGAATTGAAAAGAGTAGGGGTGGCTGGAGAGTATTTAAAGGTGCTCATCAGCTCATAAAACTCAAGTGCTTCATCTGTATTTTGGCTTAAACCCAAAGCGACGCGCATGTATAGCCACTGCGGTCGTTCGATGACGGTTCTTTGTTTGGGATGTCTTAACAAATAACGATCATACACAGTTTGTAAGCCAAAATACTCAAATAAATCATCTCTTTGGTGGGCAATGCTGTATTCTAAGCGGTCAAAATCTTGGCTGGCCAGGTCATACACTTCTTTGCTCAATAAATTAAGGTCATAGGCGTTTTGAATGTATTCACGGAAAGAAGTGTCACGCCCAACTTCTTTTCTAATCATGTCAGCAAGCATGCGTGCTGCAACTTTTGAGTAAGCGGGTTCTTCAGCCATCAACATCACGGCATTCTGAATGGATAATTTATCCAATTCTTCCGTGGTGCTGTTTTCATGCAAGCCACTGATGGTCTTTTTTGCTATTTCAATGGATTCTACATTATCAATTCCGCGACAGGCTTTGTCCACGGCATAAAGAATTTTTTCTATTTTGACGTCTTCATAAGAACCGTCACGTTTGATAACTCTCATAATTCTACCTTCTGAGCTAAAAATATTTGGATAATAGGGCTACGAGATAATGAACAACAGAACTGTTTCACACTTCCTCCTCGGGATATTAAAGGTTAAATCAATCAACGATCGGGCTTATGCATTTACCGTTGCGGGACAGCGTTGGATTTTCACCAAACTTCAGTCAATTGATCAATATCTAGATTACATAAATTCAGTGCAGGATCTTGTCAAAGAAATAAAATTAATTTTAAACTCTACAGCTAAATATGACCAAATTCGTTCCCAAAAAGAAGGTATGAGGCCTGACATAACTTGAAGAAGGCTGATTTTGAGATCAAGCATGTATTTTCTCAAATATAATTTAACATAATATACATTATCAGAAGTAGAATATATTTCAGGATGCACTTAGTATTTAATATTTGAGTATTGGCCTCTTGGTGCACGATTTATTATTTCTGACCTTCTTGCATAACCCAGTTCATTTATTCTTGGCGTATAGTTTTTTTCTTCAGCAACCAAGATTCCTTCATTGGAACAAAAAAATTGGTCATGCGTAATATCAATAATAAAACTCCTATTGTTAAATTTTACAATAACTACGGCATGAAATATTTGAGTATTATCAACCTGCCCATTGGGATGATAAAAAAGTAAATTGGATTTTAATTGGCTATGCTTTCGTAAAGCACTATTTAATTTTTGACTGGTTGTATCGCAATGATGTAAATTACCTGTTTGATAAGCAATCTTTCTGTATTCAGAATAAATCCTTATCATTTCATCTTTTATTGGCTTACCTTTTTGACTGTTCAAATAATCTATCAAATCATTTGTTTCGTTAAAGTCTGTATAAATTCTTACTTCATTAGAAGGTAAAAACTCACATATATTTTGTCCAAAACTGTATGAAGCTATAAAAAGCATTATACACAATGATTTTTTCAAAAAGAGCCTGCTATTTAAAAATTTGATTATCGTTCCCCCACAAAACGTATTTATTTATTACTCATTACTATTATACCTAAATACTCAATAAGATGTAAATCATAAAATACAGAAACACTCAGGCAGGTTTATTACCCTTATAACCTACTTACGAATTGAATTTATGATACAATTGAAAATCTTTATTTTTATTGCGATCGATATAGACTTTTAAACTCAAACCGTAGCCTTTTTTATAAAAATTTTTTATTAAGATATGACAGGTTTTGCTGGATTTGGCCGCAACAGCATTGCATGTACTTTTAAAGTTTCTAAAATACTTTATAGGCTTTGTTTTTAACGCTAAAAAGCCTCTTCGTTTAAAAGTACTGATTTCAAAATCACAATTCTCTAAGGCCCTACTCTTTTGATTGTTGATTTTAAGCTCTATAATCATATGCTGATGAATGTATTTTAACTGTTTTAACTCTACAGAAACTGCACCTTGTTGTTGTTTTGTATTCGATATTTCAGTACTGAACTGACTTAAGTTAATAGAACTTTTTTTACGATTCTTGATAAACAATGCGCAAGGTTTACGCTTATATTTATTGTATTTGTAGATAATCTTATGTCTTTGTTGTCCAGAGACAATAACCATAGCTGTTGCTTTGTGATTGTTTTTAAAATGAATCTTTAATGTTTTGTATTTCTGAGTGTCTATATCAACTTTTGTATTGTTTAACTCTTTGTATTCTACCGAGTCTATGACCTGATTTAAATGAATAATACAGGTTTTACTCTGGCCATACTGTAAAGTGTATGTTTTTGCATGAAGCATAGCCGGCATAAAACAAAAAAGGTAACCCATCAATAGCCGTAAGCTTGCCATCGTTAAAACTCAATCAATGCAGATAGTTGAAAAAACTCCCAAATCAATTCATGGGGTTTTTCTGCCATAACAATGGCTTGATTGGATAAACGCAATGATAAAAAAGGAGAAAGACTGTCTACAGGAAAAATAAAGCCAAATCCTATGCTTGCACCATAGTTTTGTGTGGGTTGAAACTGAACAAGTGCCCCCAAACTAAAATAAGGTTTTACTTGAAATTGATGGGAAACAATATTTAACCTGGGCTGCAACCAAAATTCATTTAAACCTTCAACAGCATATGAGACATGGGTTTCAAATTGATAATTTTTTTGCAGTTGAACAATATGATTAAATCCAATGTTAAAATCACCGGCTTCTTTTTTGGGCTGAAAATAATAACTATCCCCTACACTTAACCCTAGAAGATGTTGATTAATATTTTGAGCATTGGCTTTAGTATATAATAAGATAGCCAGGCTTAAGAACACTTTATAAAGCAAGAAAAGTTTGAGGCTGTTTAATCTATTCATCTTTATAAATTTTGATGTTAACAACTGAAGGGTTTTGCCAGTTTCCCTGACTATTGGATTGTACAAACAGTAAAAACCGTTCATTCAAATTATTTTTGATGGGTAAAAATACTGCTTGTTCATTAGACTCTCCCAACTGTAAGTCTGTTAAATAGTTTAAAGTTTCATTGCTGTTGGATAATTTAACATCAAAAAACAGCGCATGATTGGATGGATTCCGATTTAGGAAAAGATAATCAAAAAAGCCATCACCATCAAAGTCAAAAGACTTAACTTGAAGGTGATATTCATCTTGTACAATATTATGCGAGTTAAGATAAACGGTTTGTTGATCAGATACAATCTGATTCATTTCAAGGTAATTAAAATCTGAATAATTACATGAAGTTTGAGAGCTAATGCATTGATTGTAAATCAAATTATAATCCAAGTGACTGTCTAAATTCACATCTTCTAGAATTGAAACTCGCGCTTTAGGAAAACTATTGCTTGTTACATATGGGGCAATGCCTTGGTCAAGAATGTCATCAAAAATATGGCGTGAATGGATGGCCTCACCTAAATAATAAGACTTGTTTTTTCCTCCATAAAGAACCGTCATTACTTTTTCTTGGTCATTGCTGTCGGGCTTATACCAACCATTGATGATGATATCATCATGACCATCAAAGTTGATATCTTTTGAGTTGGAAAAGTAGGTATTGGCATCACCAAAAATTCCTGAAGGATATTGACTATGTAAACTACTATACTCTGTATAATCATCTTTACTTAAAGTGTTACTGTTTTTATTGTAGACAAAGAAATCCAACTTTGCTGGCAATACCGTAAAGTTTTCTTGATAGGCATTGCCGTTGAATTGCATGATTCTTCCTTTTGAACCGCCTTCTAAATTGGCACAGCCTATTTTAGCTCCTGCATACTCATAAAAGTATCCAGTTTCTGCAGAGTAAGTGTGTGCGCCATGGTACTCAGCCGATTCAGTAAAAGTTTTATTATTAAGCATGGGTCCAAAATAAACTTTAATTTTTCCAGCAGTTCCATGATAACGATTTCCCAAAACTATATCTTGAATGCCATCTCCATTAACGTCACAGTTATACGTTGAGCTATACCAATGCTCTTCGGAAACATCCCACTGATTTTGAAAATCTGGGCCTAATAAAATTTTTGGTTGGCTATCTATATGTAAAAATGCATCCATATAACCATCTAAATTGATGTCACCAACTTCAAAAAATTTAGCCTCATGTTGACCAATATTTTCTGCTTTTATAAAAGAGTGTTCATTGTGATATTCATACTGATGCGTGTTTTTAAATACTTTGATAGATTTGTGAGTGACTCGGTCATCTTGATCAATAACAACAACATCTAAGTCATACATGCCATCCACACCAATATTATCCAGATCAATCCAGTGTGAACCTTCTTTTATAGGCTGATCACCATAGTTTAAGTCTAAACTCCCTAAGTTAATTTTTATTTGCTTCAAAGCCTTTGAACTGTGAATATGATAATAAAGTTTAAAGTTGTTGTTGAATCGAATACCATCAAATATAGGTATGGCTGTATAAGCATCACCTATAATGTAATCAAAACTCAAATTAATTTTGGGCTGTTCTAGCTCTGCCGGCGACCTGAAACCACAAGCAGAATATAAGCCAAGCAATAGCAATAAACTCATTTTTTTTATCGACAACATGTTCAGGACTTCTGCACAGTCCATGCCAACAAAAAAATACTTATACTTTTAAATATTTAAGCTTTCATTGATGTGAATTTTGTTCAATTTATGAACAGAGTGTTTATAATTAAAACACCTTGTATTATATATTAATTAATACTGTTATTTCTTTTTAATCTTATGGTTTGTCCGGCATTGATTAGCAGTACAAAAGCAATTAAAAACAGTAATCCAGTTGCATTTTCCTGTGTACTTGATTGACAAGCTTTAAAGTTGACAAAGTTTACCATTTCTCCAGCATTATTGATTGCTTCTCCACCATCAACAATACTAAATTGTGTGCAAGCAATCATTACTTTGCTTTGCGAATCTTCTAACAATGCACAGGCTTCATAGTCACCATCAGCATAAATATGTTGTTTATTGGGTGCGCAGCTTTCATTGCTGCTACCATCACCAAACTGCATATCACAGCTAGATAGAGCGCTGGCGTTACCGGAATCTAGGTTAAACGTTACTTTCCCATCAGCACCAAAACTTGCATGCAAAACAGCATTATCAAAGGCGTCACTGGGTTCACCGGGTTGCAATACTTTAACGGTTACTGTCCCTTCATTGGAGTCTTTATCATCATCATTCATGCTCCATTTGTAGGTATCGGTTCCAATAAAATTACTGGGAGCTTGATAGGTTTTGTAGACACCAGATCCTGTTTGGCTGCCTTTAACAACATTTTCTTCAGTACGGTATGTATAGGGTCCAGGACCATAATTATCATCATTGTAATCCAGTGAATACGATACTTCATCATTGTGCTTGACAACAACAACTTGATCATTGGCGACAGGCGCTGGATTATTGGCATTATTTGCAGGAACTCCGTTAACCGTTACTTCTACTTTTGCCCAAGCGTTACCAGGGCCTATTTCATTAAGTTTAACACTGATACCATTAGAGTTATTATACGTTTCACCCAACTCAATGGTCTTTTTAATTTGTGAATCAAACGCCAAGGAGGTACCTTTTTCATGAAAACTGACTTGATTTAAGTATGAACTGGTTAAATTAGCATCCAAGCCAACGGCTGTCCTAAAAGAAAGATAAATGGTTTTACTTAATAAAAAACGTAAAGCTTGAGGGCCATCAGACATAGCTGGATCAACTCTTAAGGGATAAATGGTATAAAATCCGGATTGTACCGTACCAATTCTATTTTGGTAGTTTCTAAAGCCTTGTAATTCATCAACATTGACAGCATTCATCGACATGGTTTTAAAACCAATGCTGCTGCCGTTACCCATGACCGATGAATCATCGCCGTAGGTTTGACTATTATTTGCAGCGTGAGCAAGTCCCATGGTGTGACCAATTTCATGTGGAATTACAACACTATGATTACTGCTGGCAAAAAGCCTTACGATAATAGCTCGCATGGTCTGACTTGTAGAAGGTGAACCAAACTCTGCATAACCTCCTAAACCACCACAAGTACTGGACATATTAGGAGTTATTAAAACAATATTATCAAAAGTATTGATATCAACACCATAATCATTTAAAATTTCGCTTCTTGCTTGAGGAACAAAGGTGTCCAAACCTACTCCAGAACTACACCACGAAGATCCTGAGTTTAATGTTATGCTAAAAATCTCTGGATTACCATCAGCATCTGGATCATTATCAAACTGTAAATATCCCCAGCTGCCTTCATAATACTGTTGATTGGTACGATTATGATGTGCTGTAACTCCTGATTCAGACAATTGACTCTGTTGACCATTTGAAAAATTAACTCTAACATACACAATATTTCTCACATTGACTGTGGAAGCCACCATAAACTGATTCATCAAGCTTTGCTCATCAATATTTAAGTTGTTAATCATCAGAGCATTGTTTTCAACTTTACCTTCAGCCTGAATATGCATGGTTGAATTTAATAATTCTTTATCAATATGATCAGCAAATATTACCTCTTTATGTTTTTGAGTATCTGGATCTAAAATTCTGAATTTTTTTTCATGCGTATGCTCAGCAAAATTATCTGAAATTAAAACCTGAATAGGACCTTCATAAGAAAAACTTGAACCTTGTTGTAAAAAGCGATGTTGTTGAAACTGGGAAGCGTTGGATTTAGCGCTTTCAGTAACATTATCTTGATAAGAAGGATCAAGAATTTCATTAGCATTTTGTGATTTTAAGCTGCTACAAGCATTAAAAAGTAGAAAACTTATTAAAAGTAATAATTGTTTGAATTTTTTATGTTTGGCTAAAATCATTAAACATAATTAAAGCAAAATCCAAACCATTTATTTTTTAAATAAAAACAGCTAGTTATCTGGGTCCATCTGTGGAGATCAACAGCTAGTCTGCAAATTTTGCGTAATAAAGCCAGCGTATTTAATGTATACTTCTATAAGTCACAAATGGTCTTTAAAATTCTTGAAGCAATTTGATATGGATCAGCATTGGCTCCTGGACGTCTGTCTTCCAAGTATCCGCAACCATCTTTAATCACTTTTACAGGAATACGAATGGATGCTCCTCTATCTGACTCACCTGATCTAAACTCATCGATATGACAGGTTTCATGTTCACCCGTTAACCTGCTGGACAAACCATGTCCATAAACGTCAATATGTTCAGAATGTTTTTTTGACAAACGTTCAATGACTTTGGCAATGGTTTCTTTACCTGTTTTAGCATCACGCATAGCTTTGGTAGAAAAATTGGTGTGCTGGCCAGCACCGTTCCAATCACCTCTTACCGGTTTGTTGTCCAATGTGGCCGTAACGTCATAGTTTTCACCCGTTCTGTACAATATCCAACGCGCAAACCAAGCATGGTCACATACAGTTAGCGGGTCAGCCGACTCACCCTCTACCCCACGGTAACCAATTTGGAACTCCCATTGGCCGGGCATTACTTCAGCATTGATACCATACAACATCACTCCGGCTTCTAAACAAGCCGCAGCATGATCTTCAACCAAACTTCTGCCAAATACTTCATTGGCACCCACACCACAATAAAACGGTCCTTGTGGAGCGGGATAACCTCTTTCAGGCCAGCCCAAAGGGGTACTGCCTTTAAATAAAGTGTACTCTTGTTCAAATCCAATCCAAGGTTCTTCATCTTGAGCGCCAGCCAACAAAACTTCTCTCAATGCAGCTCTTGTGTTGCTTGCATGTGGGCTACCGTCAACATTAAAAACCTCACACATCACCAAAAAACTGCCTTCTCCTCTAAATGGATCATGAACAAAGTTTACAGGTTTTAAAACAAGGTCAGAGTTGTTACCTTTTGCTTGATAAGTACTGGAACCATCAAACCCCCATTCAGGAAAAACTTCGATGCTGAACTCTTCATCAACCGGGATATCAATAACACGCGTTTTTGAACGTAGCTTTTGTGTTGGTTTTGCTCCATCCATCCAAATATACTCTGCCATTGCCAACATAAAAACGCCTCCTTGATTGAAATAATACCCTATAGATTATCTATATACAGACTTGATGAAATTGTCTTTATTTTTTTGTCTCGACTTTGACTTTTAAATAATGGCTGCCTTGGCTATGTTTATTTCTTTGTGCGGCTGTGACAATGAGCTGGGCTACGGTGACGGCATTTCTTAAACCTAAAAGATTTTGTGACAACTTACCGTTAGCATAAAACTTAGAAACATCTTCACTTAATGTTCTGATAATCCCTTGCGCTCTATCCAAACGTTGCGGGGTTCGAACCAAGCCTACATAATTCCACATGGTGTGCTGGATACTGATCCAATCTTGAACAAGCAATTCGTCTTCAATATCCACTTCACCGTTTTTCCAATGTGAAATATCCACAAAATGAGGAGAAGGTGATTGTTTCAAAGATTTAGCAATGGCTTGTCCACCACGATAACCAAAAACAATATTTTCCAGCAAAGAGGTGCTTGCCAATCGATTTGCGCCATGCAGACCAGTGCAAGCTGTTTCTCCAACGGCCCATAATTGCTCAATACTGGTTTGAGCATATTCATTGGTATAAACACCGCCACAAGAATAGTGGGCTGCAGGCACGACAGGAATAGGATCCTTACTGATATCAACGCCCTGCTTTAAGCATTGTTTATAAATATAAGGAAAACGCTGTTTCAGCCAGGCTTCTTTTTTGTGGCTGATATCAAGATATACATTGCTAACATTTTGCTTTAGCATTTCATTATGAATGCTTCTTGCTACAATATCTCTTGGCGCAAGATCAGATAAAGGATGATAAGCATTCATAAAAGCATGACCAGAGTGATCAATCAACACACCCCCTTCGCCTCTAAGGGTTTCACTGATTAAAAACTTTTTACTGCCTTTTTTGTAAAAGGCTGTGGGGTGAAATTGAATAAACTCTAAATTCATTATCCTTGCACCCAAACGGTATGCCATGGCAATGCCATCACCCCGAGAAAGTTTGGGATTGGTTGTGTTTAGAAATAACCTCCCAAGGCCTCCTGTAGCCAGAACTGTGTGATGAGCAAGAATAGTTTTCACACATTGTTTTTGTTCATCAAAAACATAGGCGCCCACACACTTTTGTGGCGCATAACGATCCAGCTGATTGGTAGAATGATGCGAAGGCGTCAGTAAATCAATGGCTGTATGCGAACTTAAAAAGGCTATGTTTTTCTGCTCTTTAAGATAATGAAGAAAATGATTTTGGATGCTTAATCCCGTTTGATCTGCACAATACAATACTCTTGGATAAGAATGGGCTGCTTCTTCTGTTAATTTATAGCCTTCTTCATTTTTTTCAAAAGGTACCTTTAGCACATCCAATAAAATATCTTTGATTAATGTAGGACCTTCTTTGGCAACAATCTCTGCCGCTTTAGGATTAGAAAGACCTGCACCGGCATTTAAAATATCATTGACCAAATCATTGGCTTGCTCATCTGGATTTTTATAGACAATACCCCCTTGCGCCCAAGCACTGGCACTGTACTCTAAGTCTTTGGCACTGCTAAGAATGGTAATTTGAACTTTAGGATTTTCTTTCAACAAAGCAAAAGCCGTTGTGCATGCGGATAACCCACTGCCCACAATAAGGACATCTGTTTTATGGATAAAGTCACTCATAACAGCCTTTAAGTGTATTGCATTTCCATACTGATGTCAGCAGCTTTGACCGTATGGGTCAATGCTCCCACGGATATGTAGTCAACGCCCAATCGACACAAACTTGGAATTCTTTCCAATGTAATGCCACCGGACACTTCAACTTTAATCTTGCCATTCAAGATCGATAAAGATTCTTTAATCAATTCATTACTCATATTATCCAACATGACACGTGAAATTTTGTTGGCTAAAGGCAATATGGATTTTACATGTTCCAGCTGAGTAACTTCCAGCACCAGTGTTTTATCTGGGTATTTTTCATGAGCCTTGCCCACAGCTTGCTTAAAATCATAGTTAAGAACTTCCAAATGGTTGTCTTTGATCATGATTTCATCCGATAAACTAAGTCTGTGATTGCAAGCTCCCCCTTGTAAAACAGCATATTTTTCAAGATTCCGCATTAATGGCGTGGTTTTGCGGGTATCTAAGATTTTTGTTTGCGTACCCTGGCAAGCATCAACATATTCTTTGGTTTGGGTAGCAATTGCGCACATGCGCTGCAGAATATTTAAAGCCAGCCGCTCAGCTTTTAACAAGCTCTGTGCTTTACCTGTAACTTCTAAGATATACGCACCTTTTTTGTACAATTGGCCATCACTCGCAAGCTTGCAGCATTCAACAGCACTGTCTACGGCATGAAAGACCTGTTGCGCATGCTTTATGCCCGCCAAAACTAAATCTTGTTTACATAATAGTCTTGCTTTTGCAAATTGCTCTTTAGGGATAATAGACTCAGAAGTAACATCCCCTTCAGGGCAATCTTCTTCTAAAGCATAATGGATAAATTCGCTAAAATTCAAAACACGTACTGAGTTATGCTAGTTTAGATCTTAGGTCAACTATCCGACCCACTTGTTTTAAAGTTTCATTCATGTTAGGTTCATCTCAATAGAGTATCCGTATTTAAAAAAGCAATAGCTTTTTAAATAACAAAATTATACAAATTAATTGGTACCTATGGGGGAAAAAAATGAATAAGATAACTTTAACGGCACTGCTAGTTTTAATAACTGCAGTCAACTCTGTATTTTCACAAACAATATATATCTATCCAGAAAAACATGATTCGCAAGCATGTATTTTACAAAGGGAATCTTTATTTGAGCAATCCATGGAGTCAAAAAAAGACTTTACTGTCATCGAAGGTGCTTTTTTTGATTCCAATTATGGCATGGACTTACTCAGTAGAGAATATGAATCCATTAAAAATACATTCCATTTATCGTTTTTACGGACTTTGCAAAAAAACACACCTTTAGAAGACTTTGCAGCAAAAGATATTTTAAATGATCTTCAAAAATCAAAACTCTTTGGTCTTGAAGATAAGTTGGTTCAGATGCTATCAAGCAGTATTCATGGTGCTTCTGATGCTCAAATTATTACTATGGATATCAGAAATTATGGTTTCAAAAACATTCAAAATGATCCAAACTTAAGTCATTTTCTTAAAAATTATTTTGCAAACTTTTTAGGTCTTTATATCAATTTAAAAAGCCTAAAAAGCGCTTCTCCTGAATTCAATGCTCTTTATTCAACCTACCATTTGAATCAATTTTCTGATCATGTTGATGATATTTACAATGATATTTACCAAAACGGACAAGTTGGTAATTTAAATCAAAGCTATTCATGGATTATGCAACTTAAACCATTTTATGAAAGATTGTTTTTTGCATTGTATGATTATATCCAACTTGTTCATGAAAATGAGATGAACTCTGTCATCAGCAAATTAAACATGCTATTAGGACATACAAACATAAAAAAAATCGATGCATGGGCCAAGGCTATGCAAAGCAATGATCAAATTCAAATCACATTAGGAAACTCGTATTCTGATTATTTCTGGTTATCTTTTGAAAACACTATCAATGTTGATTTACGAAATCACAGTTTTGTACAAAATATTGAATCTATATGGGAGTGCCTTGACAATGACCAAAACTTGCATGTTATTTTAGGTGCAAACCATGTTAGAGGTTTAAGAACTTTGCTTAACAACAGTAAGCTTTCAGATTATGTTGTTCAAAAGCCAAAATGCTTTTAATATAATATAAAAAAGCAATCGAACCAGTGTTAAACCGAAGCGACACACTGGTTTGATTGTTTGTTAAATACTAATTCTTTTACGAATACGTTTGCTACCAAACACCATTTCTACTTCTACGTAATTGGGCATACCGTTGACTTCTTCTTCAAAACTTACTTCTTTTTCAATCATACGCGAACCCATCTCAAAAAACATTTGCACTTTTGGGTTGTAACTGCCCGTTACAGCGCCTAAGTTAGCTTCATTGATATTCATGGTTGTGTTGAGGTTCATGGTATTTTCCTCATCATCTTCTTCTATGCGAACAGCTCTTTTAGCCTGTGTATTTTCTATCAACCTTAATATGTATCGTCCCAACTCAATTCTATCACCCAAAGCGATAGGCGCTTTACTAACTTTTTGACCGTTAAGATAAGTTCCATTTTCACTGGCTTGATCTTCTATTCTATAGCCTCTAAGTTCATCATAGATAATGCACATATGTGACCTCGACACCTCAGGATCATCTAAAACTATATGATTCTCTGCCAAACGTCCAACATAGGTGATGTTAGGTTCTAACAAAATATTTTCAATGACTTTACCTTCAAGCTGGATTTCTATGGCTAGTGATTGCGACATAATTTTAGTATCAGCTAAACTTTAAACAATTTCAAGATTTTGGCTTACATTTGCTAAATCTTTTATGGTTTCATCCATATTGATGTCCATATGCTTAAAGTTAATTTTTATTCTTTGATGTGCTTGCTCACAAAAGATCTGTGTCATTTGCAAAGTTTGTTTAATATCTTTCCCCTCTTGTTTGATTTGCTTTGAGCAGCGTGAAACACAGGCCACCATCAGGTATAAGTCTATTGTGATATCGGCCAAACGCTTTTGCACCAATTGCATTTCAATGATTTTG